>CANOFQ010000295.1 GCA_947565325.1 uncultured bacterium | reverse complement strand
GCAGGATATGGTACATTGATCACAGAGCAGAGCATCTTCATAAACACATTTCAAAAATTCTTTTTCTAAGACGAATCCAAAATTCGTCCTCTCATGAAAATCCCTGCTTCGATACCATAAACAGAGGGGATTTTCAGGAGACTGGTTCCATTCTGCCGAGACTCCCCACCCGATAACCAACTGAGAGGTGTATGCCTATGGCAGAAAAAGACGTTACAGAAAAGATTCTTATGCTACATGCGGATGTCGCAGCGCAAGGAAGTCTGCCTGCAGGTGACGCAACATGCGAGAATCTGCCTGCAGGTACCGCAGCGCAGGACGGGCTTCCTGCGGATGTCGCAGCACAGACCCCTCCAGCGGCAGACGTTGCCAGAAAGATCACTCTGGCACTGGTAGACGACATCCGCCTGACCGTCCATCATATGCGCAATCTGCCCCCAGAAACAAGAAAACTTTTTATCAGCGACATGGGGTTCGTGGCGGACTCCCTGAACGAAGGAACCTTTGAAAAACGCAGGAACCAGAAAATCGTCCATGTAAAGGCACTGTGCGAGATGATGGAAGCGCTCACCGGCGACAGACGTTTTACAGAGCCGGCAGAGGAGCTGCTGCAGAGACAGCAAGAAAGGAAGGGTGTTGTTATGTGCGAATATATCGATATGCTTGAGGCAAAAGGAGAGGCAAGGGGTATAATCAAAGGGGAGAATCGTCTTGCGCAGCTGATGCAGATCCTCCTGAAGGAACACAGATACATAGATCTGAACCAGATCGCTGACAATTCGGAAAAGAGACAAGAGCTTTATCGGGCATACGGGATCTAACTACGAATCTAACTGCCTGAGCGCATTCCCCTTTTAGCCAGTCAATACCCGGGGTATTGACCCTCGTAGCATTCGCAAAGCCAATTAAGAATTGGCTTTATGCTCGTGCAAGCAACGGCATAAAGTCAGCAAAGCTGACTTGACTCATTGCCCGCAGGAATAAAGCCGGCGAACGACATTGTCGCAGGCATCCGTCATCTACTACAGTTAAAAGCGGCCCGAGCAGTTTGTATTGTATAAATTGCATCATTGGCTCCCCAGTATTTTCCCGTCCTTCATCCTGATGATCCGGCCGCTGGATCCGGCTACGGAATCATCATGGGTTATAATGACCACCGTGGTTCCCCGCTCGTTCTGCTTTTTCAGAAGCGCCATGATTTCTCCTGCCGTGGCTGCGTCAAGAGCGCCCGTGGGCTCGTCAGCAAGGATGATCTTAGGGGAGTTCACGACCGCCCTGGCAATGGCGACCCGCTGCTTCTGCCCTCCGGACAGCTGGTTTGCCAGCTTGTGAAGCTGACTGGCCAGACCCACATCCTCCGCCGCCTTTTCCACTCTGTCCCGAATTTCTCTGAGCCTGACGCTCTTGCTCAGATAGAGCGGCACGGCGATATTCTCATAGACCGACAGCTTCGGCACCAGTGCGAAATCCTGCATGACGAAGCCGATCTTCTGGTTCCGGATTCTGGCCAGCCCACGGTCCTTCAGCTTCCCCACGTCGGTTCCGTCCAACAGATAGCTTCCCCCGTCAAAGCTGTCCACACATCCGATGATATGAAGCAAAGTGGATTTCCCGGCCCCCGATTTCCCCTGAACGGCAACCATTTCGCCTTCCCTGATGGAAAGATCCACTTCCTTAAGCGCCTGAAACGACTGCTGCCCGTTCCTATATATCTTGTCGATTTTTTTCAGCTCTATCAGCATCATTCGAACCTCCTTAATGTCAGCACCGGGCTTCTCTTTGAAAAGCCATAGCTTATCAGGAAAGAGATCCCTATGACAACAGAAATGAAAGCAGCAGAAAAAAGCAGATTATATGTTCCGAACATAGTACGTCTGAACAGATAATCCTGCACTGACGGCACGCAATACAGCAAAAAGGCAAAAAGCAGAGAAACCACCATCATCGCAGCATTCAGGGCCACGTTTATATATGCGCAGCCCTTCCGGCTCATGCCGCACAGATGATAGACGGCTATGGACTTCATGTTCTGGTAGACGCCAAGATAGGTGATCCCCGCCACACCGAACAGAATACCCAGAATCATGACACCCGTGGTGGGCAGCTGGTTTGCCAGCCGGAAGGAAATCGCAGCATCATAGAACTGATCCACCTCATTAAAGTCAAAAGGCTGCCCATATCGCCGCAGCTCCTCCCGCACCGCCTGCAGATCCGCCCTCCGCTCTGCGAACACCAGCAGCGACAGCATGGGGAACCGGACATCGTCCGTACAGATAAGGGACAGATCGTCCGTCAGTATAAGGCTGTGGTATGGCTCAAACATATCGGTATATGTGGGCTGGGTAGATGCATAATTAAGCGAAAGGGCAAAGGCCGGCGCACGCATTTTCCCGATGACCCTCGCCTCCACGGGAACATACTGCATGCCCTCGTCTGTCACTGTGAGCCGGTACAAAGTCGCCACCTCCCCGGTCTCATAAAAGCCGGCAATCTCCCCGCCGAGGATCACCTGCGTCTGCCCGCCGGCGTCGTCCCCGCTGCCGAACCACCGCCCCTGACTCAAAGGATACTGTATCTTTGCCATGTCCCCGCTCAGGATAAGCCCACGGACTATCGTATCGTCATTTTTGCCCGCCAGAAAGGATTCCTCCATCTGATACCCCACGCCGCTCACGCCGCTTATGGCAGAGATCTCCTCCGCCAGCCGGTAAAAGCCTTCCGAATCGGCAAACGCCACATGATTGTCCACTGCAGAGGACAAGAAAAACGTCCTGTCTTTATCAAGATTCGTATAATATCTACCTACAAATCCCCCGTACAGTATGCTGGATACCGTGGAATTGGCCAGCAGAAAAACCAGAGTACACTGAAGGACAAAAAATACATTCGATGAAAAATTCAGCCGGAATTGTGCCCCAAGCAATATCAACTTTTTCACAGTCAGCCCACCACGCTTTCCCTGATCAGCTCCACCGGGGAGCTGCGGACCAGCCTAGCCGCCGCCAGCCCGAAAAAGGCCAGATTCATGGCCCCGATGATCAGAAACGAAAAGTAAATCTCCGGCACATGCTGCGCAACCGTGCTCATCTGCCCGAACAGCGCTGTCCCGCCCACATAGAGCAGCAGGCTGAAGGAAAAGGCGACCGCCAGAAAAATCAGCATCTCCACGCACAGTCCGGCCAGAGTCAGGCCGTTATCCATTCCCTGAAGCTTAAAGATTCCATATACATACATTCTCTTTGCCAGCAGGAAACGGTATAAAAACATACAGTTTATGATCGCTATCATCAGCAGGATCAACATTTCGCTCATATCCCGTAAAAATTCCCCGAAGCCTGTCCCCGCCGTTCTGGAGGGAACAGTTGCGAAATCTGCACGGAACTCCTCTTTCAGCTGATCGGCGAATTGACGCACCTCTATCAGGGAAGTCCCCCTTTCATACCTGAAGGCCGCCGTGATGTAATCCCCGCTCCCATCCATGATCTGATCTCCGGTTCCATTCATGGTCTGATCTACAGTTCCAGCTATGGTCTGATCTCCGGTTCCATCCATGGTCTGATCCCTGCTGCCATTCCTGATCCGATTCCCCACGCAGGCTTTAAAATCTGCCATGTCGATCAGAATGTCGAAAGCATCTGCGCTGCTGGGCGACGTGAGGCCTGCGCAGGTCCAGTCGGCCCCCAGAAAATGAAGCTCCCTGCCAATTATGCTTCCGGGCAGTACGGAGTCATCCCACTGGAAATACCAGTCGCTCATCACACATTCCCCATGGGCCCCGGTCAGCCCGTGCCCTATCCTTATTCTTTGTCCGGCCTCGTCAAAGGCTGGGCTGTACGCCGATATGACAATTGGCTTGTTCTCGTCATCCAGCTCCGTACAGCTGAAAAAGGTGGATGTGATATAGTCCCTGCCCTCTGTGGCTTCCAGAAACCTGTCTATATCCAGAGCATCGAACTGAAAAGTCACCACATTGTTTTTATATATCTCATAGGCATTGCTTCTCGCATCCGACCAGAAAACATTGCCGAAGACAAGAAATATCGTATCACATACCACCATCCCCAATAGGATGAAAAGAGTCAGCGCCTTTTCGGACTTCACGAAACAGAGAATACTTTTGAAAACAAAAACCATCCTGCCCATATTCACCACCCTGCGTATAAACACAGCCCTACAGCCCTCATTTTCTCGGCACTGCAATGGCATTCATCAGAACCTGTATGTTGTTCCCGTCCGAGTTTTTTACCGCTTCCTGAAGCTCCCTATACTCTGCTTCATAGGCGCCCATGCGCCATCTATACCGCATCTCCAGATTCTCGAATTCATAATTATTATCGCCGCCAAGGAGCAAATAGGAAAAGGGAAAATGGAAAGTCGGACGGTCAGGAGGAGCGGATGAAAACAGAGGG
>CANOFQ010000294.1 GCA_947565325.1 uncultured bacterium | reverse complement strand
ACTGGAAAACAGCAGGAGCCCATGAATTGCCCGGAAGGATTTGCGGACGGAAGACCCTGC
This sequence comes from uncultured bacterium, assembly GCA_947565325.1. Classification (GTDB taxonomy): domain Bacteria; phylum Bacillota; class Clostridia; order Lachnospirales; family Lachnospiraceae; genus Acetatifactor. The sequence continues at coordinate 4,365 of CANOFQ010000294.1, read as the reverse complement.
GGCCGAAAATCGTTCCCAGAAGGGGCAAGGAATGGGCGGATGCGGAACTGGAAAACAGCAGGAGCCCATGAATTGCCCGGAAGGATTTGCGGACGGAAGACTTTGCGGCCGAAAATCGTTCCCAGAAAGGGCAAGGAATGGGCGGATGCGGAACTGGAATAAATAGGAGGTCGAAATGGAAAAGGTACTGCAGGTCGGGAATGTGACGAAATATTACGGAGGCGGCAGCGCAGTGGCGAAGGCGCTGGACGGAATCTCTTTTTCCGTGGAAAAGGGAGAGTTTACGGCGGTGATGGGGCCTTCGGGATCAGGAAAGAGCACGCTGCTCAATGTCATCGCCACCATAGATAGGGTCAGCTCCGGGGATATTTTTCTCGGGGGGAGGCGGCTGACGGAAATGAAGGAAAGGGAGCTTTCGGTGTTCCGGCGGGACAGGCTGGGCTTCGTGTTTCAGGAATATAATCTGCTGGACACCCTCACCGTGGGAGAGAACATCGTGCTGCCCCTGAACCTGAGGAAGACGGATTATAGGGAGAGCCGAAGGAAGCTGGAGCAGGTGGCGGCAGCGCTGGAGGTGGCGGATCAGCTGAATAAGTTCCCCCGGGAGCTCTCCGGAGGGCAGAGGCAGAGGGCGGCCTGCGCAAGGGCCATCATCACGGACCCGGCCCTTGTGCTGGCGGATGAGCCCACGGGAGCGCTGGACTCCCGCAGCTCCAGAAACCTGATGGAGACCTTCCGGAGGATGAACCGTTCGCTGGGCTCCACGATCCTGATGGTCACCCATGATCCGGTGGTGGGTTCCTATGCGGACAGGGTTCTGTTCCTGAAGGACGGCAGGGTCTGGAACGAGGTGTACAGAGGGGATAGAAGCAGGCAGACTCTGTATGGCGAGATCATGAACGTCTCTGCGGCACTGGGAGGAGAGGGCACTTTGACGGCGGAGGAGATCGATGTCTGTGAAGAGGCCGGGAGAAAGAGGGCTTCTGCGGCGGACAAGGATGCAAATATGGATGGAAAAGGAACTTCTGCGGCGGACAGGGCTGCGTTTATGGAAGGCGGAGGGAACGCTGCGACAGAAAGAAATGGGTTGATGTGCAGAAAAGGAGCTCCTGCGGCAGACAGAGATGCCTCCATGGAAGAGGAGGTGCGGGGATGCTGAGAAAGCTTGCAATCAGAAACGTGAGAAGACAGATGGGCAATTATCTGATATATTTCCTGACGGTGGCCCTCGTGACGTCGCTGCTGTTCGCTGTGAACAATCTGATCTTCAGTGACAATATAGATATCTTCGTAGTGAATGGAGGGGAGAGCGCCCAGAACATCCTGGCCGTGGCCACGGTACTGATTTCCGCAGTGGTGGCCTTTGTGCTCAGCTATGCGGGCTCCTTCATGCTGAGGCTGCGGAAGCAGGAGTTCGGCATGTACCTGACGCTGGGGATGTCAAGAGGGGATATTTTGAAGCTTTTCTTTCTGGAGAACGCCGTGATCTGTGTCACTGCGCTGGCGGTGGGGGCCGCAGTGGGCCTGTTCCTTTTTCAGGGACTCATGGCGGTGCTGACGAACCTGCTTGACATGGAATTCTCCATTGCGGCCTATTCCGGGGAGGGGATGCTGCGGACGGCGCTGCTGGTGGCGGGGGTCTTCTTTCTGGCGTCTCTGGCCTCGGCGTTTTATTTGAAGCGGGTCAGCATATACGGACTGCTCCACGGGGCCAAGAAGGTGGAGAGGACGGTGAGACATCCGTATGCATGGCTGCTGCTCTCCGCCGTCTGTCTGGGCATGACGGTGTTCTACGGCAGGGCCTTTTTCAGGCAGGTGGATGCGGTCATGCTGGAGGGCGCACAGCTGGACAGGGCCGTGAGCATGCTGCTTTCCATGGGCATATTCCTGCTGCTTTTCCACATAGGGCTGGCCAAGGGGGTGGTGTCGGCGCTGCTGCGCAGGCCAAGGTTTCGCAGCCGGGGCACGAACACCTTCGTGCTGCGCCAGCTTGCGGGAACCCTGAGCGTCAATTCCCTGATGCTGGGCTGTCTGGCCTTTCTGCTGAGCTTCGCCGTCATCGGGGCCGATACCTCCTTCATGGTCAAGAGGATGATGGGTGCCATGCTGGATCAGGAGGTTCCATACGACGCCCTGTGCCATGCCTCTGTGCCGGAGAATCAGGGCTTTCTGGAGGAGTCAGAGAGAACCATGGGGGAGTATATGGAGATCAGGGAAAAAATTCCCTTTGGGATCTATGAATCGGGGGGTCATGCGTTCAATGAGTTCACGGGCTGGTATCGAGAGTACGTGAAGGGTGGCTGGGACTGGGGAGATTTTCAGGATGCCTTCATGGCGCTGAGCGATTTCAACAAAGTCATTACGCCGCTGGGGTTCGAGCCGGTGTCTCTGGAAGGGCAGTTCCTGATCGCAGGGAACTATCTGGAGACCGGTCAGGTGGACTGGTCCGGCATGATCTATGAGCATGGCGGGAAGACCTACACCTTTTCGGACTGCCGTACGGATTATCCTCAGTTTTGTTATCACCGTTTTTACGTGGTGCTGCCAGACGAGGCGGTGGCGGACATGGAGCTTAGGGAGGAATATGCGGCATACCGGACGGCGGGGGAGAAGTACGATGGGGCGAAGCTGTGGGAGAGGCTTTACGATATCGCCGCAGGATACGGCCGGGGCGCTGGGATAGACAACTGCGGCTTCACGCTGCGGGAATACAGCAGGATGGAGATGGACGAGTCGGCGGCGGTTCTGGTGATCGGCGCACTGTTCACGGCGGGGGTGTTTCTGCTTCTGTCCATGGCCATCCTTGCCCTGAAGACCCTCTCCGCCATCGGGGAGGACAGGAGGCGCTATGAGATCCTGTTCCATCTGGGGCTGGGAGAGGAGGGGCGCAGTCAGGCGCTGTTTCGGCAGACCTTCAGCTTCTTCCTGCTGCCCTTCGTAGTGCCCATGGCCATGGGAATCCCGGCGGCCATGGCGGGGCAGCATATCATGGAGCTGGGAAACATGGAGGAGGGCATAAGCGCCATGTCGGTGATCGCCGGGGGCGTGGCTCTGGCCATGGCGGCGGTGTACCTGCTCTATTACATGGCGGCCTACCTGATCGCAAAGAGAGCAGTAAGGGTAAAGTGAGGATAAAAGGAAGATAAGTGAAGAAAAGTGAAGATATTACAGAATTCAGATAAAAATGTGGATTACCCACTTGACTTTTAAGACAGGGCGAGTTATAATAATAACAAGTGATACGGTTCGTTTCAGGATTGTTTCAGTGGCCACTGGGAAATGGGATCTGCAGGGGATGTCTGTATTGCGGTACATGGAGGCGCAGCGGCGCAGCGGCGCAGCACTTGCGCACTCTATGTATTTTACACAAATCAATCTGCTGCGCAGAAAGAGGGAATTTCAAATGAGAAAAAAAGTAACAAAAGTAATTCTTTCAATGGCACTGTCGCTGGCAGTAGCCACATCCTTTATGGGGAGCACGGCAAGGGTCAGTGCGGAAGAGGGCAGGCAGGCGGCTTGCAGAGGCATAGAGGGTCATGAAATGGTTGACGACGGTTCATGGCATGATGGGTATGAGGAATGGAATAGTGAGTATCATTTCTATATTAACCATGTTAGGCAAAAGTGTAAGAACTGCACGCTAAGGATAAGTTCTGACGAGAGAGAATACGAGTATCACGATATGAGAGGGGTTTCACAAGCACCTTTTCGGGCCCATTGTATTTTATGCGGTTATGAAGAGTAGTTGGTATTAAGACAGCTGAAGGATCGTGTCGTTCATGTAGGACTGAGAGTTATATAAAGGGCATGAGTGTCGAATGTGTTCGAAGGCGGTTATATCGTTTTGAAAGAGTCCACTGTAACGACAATATTAGAATTGTAACTGTAATCTGTCCGGCTGTGGAGCTTGTGTCCATGACCGGACATTTTATTTATGAAAACAGAATCCGTGCAAAATCGGGATTCAGCCGTTTAAACGGTAGCGAATTCAGGTATGCCATGAATTGTGGAATGCCTTGTTACGAGTAAAATTAGGCCAATAAGGAGACTGGGATAAATGAAAAGGATCTATTCTTTTGCTGCGGCACTGTTTTTCTGCATTTTATGCATGGCCTGCCTTGCAGGTTGCGGAAAAGAGGAGCGGCTGATCTATTTTGATTTGCAGACGGAACAAAAGCTCCTCTATGACGTGGCCGGGGCAAATGAAAGTGTATACACCGAATTTCTGGGAGTGCAGTTTTATCAGGACGAGCCGGTGCAGCTTTGGGCCGTCTATGATGGAGTCAGTAGCACGGACGCATATCTATATAGGATGGATGTTGGAATCTTCATTGCTTGTATTGATGATTTTGGGGATTCGCAAAA
>CANOFQ010000293.1 GCA_947565325.1 uncultured bacterium | reverse complement strand
AGAAGATTTCCGAATACATCTCCAAGAAGGTGGCGGACAAGCTTTCCGGCATGTGCAAGACGGAGAAGGAGGAGTACGACAAGTACTGGGACGATATCAGCCCCTTCATCAAGTTCGGCTGCCTGAAGGACGACAAGTTCTGTGAGAGGATGAACGATTACATCCTTTTCAAGAATCTGGAGGGCAAGTACGTGACTCTGCCTGAGTGCCTTGAGGTGAAGCCTCTGGGGGACAAGGCCGAGGAGAACGCCGAGGCAGGCTCCGCCGTGGACGAGAACGGCGAGAAGGTGGAGGCAGAGGTGGTGGAGGACAAGCCCGAGGAGAGCGGCGAGGACGCTCCGGAGGGCGAGGACGCCAAGAAGGAGAAGGTCATCTACTACGTCACCGACGAGCAGCAGCAGGGCCAGTATATCAAGATGTTCAAGGACGCAGGCATGGATGCGGTGATCCTGACCCACAACATCGACCAGCCCTTCGTGCAGCAGCTGGAGTCCAAGAACGAGGGCGTGAAGTTCCAGAGAATCGATGCGGACGTGACCGGCGCCCTGAAGACCGAGATTTCCGAGGAGGCCGAGAAGGAGCTGAAGGAGCAGGCGGAAGCTCTGGGCAAGCTGATGAAGAAGGTTCTGGGAGACGAGAAGCTTGAGGTGAAGCTGGAGAAGCTGAAGGACGAGAAAATATCCTCCGTGATCACCTTGTCCGAGGAGACCAGACGTATGCAGGACATGATGAAGATGTACTCCATGCCGGGCATGGACATGGGCGGCTTCGGCGGGGAGGGAGAAACACTGATCCTGAATGCCAGCCATCCGCTGGTGCAGTATGTGCAGGAGCATCAGGAGGGAGAGAACGTGGAGATGATCTGCCAGCAGCTCTATGATCTGGCCAGAATCCAGCATGCCCCTCTTGCGCCGGAGGCCATGACCAAGTTCATTGCCCGCAGCAATGACATCATGATGCTGCTTGCGAAGTAACACTTTTCAGAAATGCCGGCTGCTGCGCTTGTCACGGTATGATATCAGACGCACTATGCTGGTGCAGCCATAGGAGGAAGAAGCGTACAGTGCATGGCGGTGCTGTCATAGGAGGAAGAAGCGGTACAGTGCATGGCGGCGCTGTCATAGGAGGAAGAAACGTACAGTGCATGGCAGTGCTGCCATAGAATTAAAGAAACAGAAGGGTTCCGGAGTTTTCTTCGGAACCCTTCTGCCGTGTCTGTCTTATCCCGGCTCGGAAATTCTGGAGACCCCTACATAGATATCGGACACCTCATACCAGGTGGGATAGTCCGTGACACCGGTCTGGGGCAGATTGAAAATGCCCTGAAAGGCGCGGACTGCCGCAGCGGTGGCAGGGCCGTAGATGCCGTCTGCCGTTACCGTGGGTATGGCGGGGTAATTCTTTGCGATGCGGTTCAGCTGGGTCTGGAGCTGTCTGACCTTGTCCCCGGAGGAGCCTATGCCCAGTGAATAGCCGGGCCAGGAGGAAGGCACTCCCGAGATGATCTCTGCAGTGTTGATATAAATGTCGTTTCCATAATAGTAACGCAGGATCTCGATGGCAGAGTATCCCTGCTGGGCCAGATAGGCGGAGCCCCACTGGCTCAGACCGGAGCAGGTGACCCTTTTCCCGTCGCAGTAGGAGGTGAAGATGGGCTGGCGCACTCCGGGCCTGGAAAGATAATTGGCAAACACAGTGTCCACCAGATAGTCGATATTCTTGAAAATGTTTCGCCCATACACCCATTTCTGATCATAGGCAGTGGAGGAGGTGATGGTGAAGTCATACCCCTGATTCCGGTACCATTCCGTATAGACCCTATTCAGCGTAAAGGACATGATGGCAAGGACATTGGCATACAAGGCGCTTTCCGGCCAAGTGGAATAGATCTCGCAGGATGCCACGTTCTTGATGTAGTCCTTGTAGCGAACCCAGTAGTTGGAGGCGGTGGGATCGCTGGGGACGCCGTCGTGGACAATGACGTACTCCGGGATCACCACCCGGCTCAGTACGATCTCCCCGGTCTCCGCCATGGGCTTGATCTCGTCCTCAGGGATCTTCGGCGGGAAGGTGCCGAACAGCGTGTGGGCCGGAATAATTACGATCTTCTCATCTTCTTCTGACACTGCCAGAGGATTCATGCGGACAGGCTGCAGGGAGAGCTCCCCGGAAAAGATCTCCGAGCCAGATACCAGCACAGGCTCATAGCCCTCGGCCGCAATCTCTATATTGTACTCGGCATAGGGCTGCTGTTCGTTCTCCGGCTGGAGGGACAGCTCCAGAGGCGGGGCGGGAAGCTCGACCACAGGAGTCTGACCGGAGCTGTCGGTGGTGAGGACGCTCAGGGGGGCCGCCGGGTCTCCGGTGTAGGATATGGTGACGATGGCGTTCCCCACGGGAACCAGCCCCACGGAGGAGACGGCGCTGACCTTAAGGGTGCCGGTATCGGCCGAGGCGGCACCAACCGGAGGCTGTGTGCCGGAGGGCTCCTGCGGGCCGGGCGCAGCCTGCTCCGGCTCCTGCTGCCGGGGCTGCGGTTCTGAGGGCTGCTGCGCGGCTGTCACAGTCTGGCCGGAGGATTCCTGCAGGCTCTGCGGGCCGGGCGCAGCCTGCTCCGGTGTCTGCTGCGCCGGTTCTGTAGCCGGCTGGCTCCGGCCTCCTGCGTCTGGCATATCTGCTATATCTGTCCTGTTAGGATTTGCAGAATTCACAGCCGCCGGGCTGGACGTCCGGCGGTCATCCGTCAAATTGGTATCAGGCATAATCATCCTTCTGCAGAGGCGCATAGCGGTTCGCATAGGTGAACTGCGGCTGTCCGATGCGCCGAACCACATATGATTCATTAAAGTATATATATGCGCCGTCCAGAAAAAAGGTTACAGAAGATGATTGACTGATTTGAGATTTTAGCGTACCATTGATGATAGAAAACGGTACACCCTTTCCGGCATGGAGCTTCCGACGGAAAAGGGATCACGGACACCGGTGATCATCGGTGCAGGCATATGGTTTGTCACGGTTCAACAAACATTCAGGAATCAACTTGGACGGGAGGCGCAAAATGGACGGGCTGATAGAGATTACTGGCCTTACAAAGGCATACGACGCAAGGAATATCGCAGTGAACAATATTTCGCTGACCCTGCCCCGTGGGAAGATCATCGGGCTGCTGGGGCCTAACGGCAGCGGGAAGACCACTCTGATCAAGATGATCAACGGTCTGCTGACCCCTACCCAGGGCACCATCAGGATCAACGGGCAGCCGGTGGGAACCCAGACCAAGGCCCATGTGGCCTATCTGCCGGACAGAACCTATCTGGCAGGGGGCAAACGGATCGATGAGACTTTGGATTTTTTCTGTGACTTCTATGCGGATTTTTCCAGAGAGAAGGCCATGGGGATGCTGCAGGCGCTGCAGATCGATCCCAAGGCAAGGATGAGCGTCCTTTCCAAGGGAACCAAGGAAAAGGTGCAGCTGATACTGGTGATGAGCCGCAGTGCGGATCTCTATGTACTGGACGAGCCCATCGCAGGGGTGGACCCCGCCGCCAGAGATTATATCCTGCGGACCATCATCAACAACTATAATCCTCAGGCCTCCGTGCTGATTTCCACCCATCTGATCCGGGACATCGAGGAGGTGCTGGACGAGGTGGTCTTCATGCGCTACGGCTGTCTGGTGCTGTATACCTCGGCGGAGAACATCAGGGCCAGGCACGGCAAATCAGTGGACGCTTATTTCAGGGAGGTATTCGCATGTTAGGGAAGCTGCTCAAATACGAATGGAAGAATCTGTATAAGATGGGCTGCCTGATTCTGGGCGGCATCGCACTGATCACGCTGGTGGGCTGGCTTGCCTTTCAGTCGCCCATGTGGAGGAATATGGACAGCGGCGGCAGCTCCTACGGCGTCATGGCCGAGTGGATGAATATCCTCAGCGGGCTCACCCTGCTGCTGTACGTGATCCTGCTGACATGTTCGTACTTCGGCATAACGGTCTATCTTGTGGTGCATTTCTATAAGACGATGTACACGGACGAGGGATACCTGACCCATACACTGCCGGTGAATCAGCATCAGGTGCTGGTGAGCAAGCTGCTGGTGGGCGGCCTGTGGGTGCTGATCGTTTCGGGTGCGATGTTTTTCTCCATAGCTTTTCTTGCTCTGACCATGTTGTCCAATCTGCTTGGAAAAGAGGATATTACTTTTATCTGGAGAGAGTTTCTGTCCTATGGAGGGGATCTTCTGCGTCTGCTGAAGGCGGACTATGATGCGGATGCATTCATCTGGCTGCTCAGGATGGGGATCAGGCTGGTTCTGGCACCCTTCGGGACGCTTTCCGTCTATTTCGGGGCAGTGTCCCTGGGACAGCTTTTTTCAAAGCACAGAGTGCTGATGGCCATCGCATGCTACATCGGCATCAATACGGTAA
>CANOFQ010000292.1 GCA_947565325.1 uncultured bacterium | reverse complement strand
CCGCCGAGGGCTTGTCGATCCTGTGCCCGTAGGAGGAGACCCCCTCCCGCAGCTCATGATAGGTGGAGGCAAGGATCTCCGCCACGTCCTCTTCGGCCTGCATCTGGATATGGCTCTCCTCCGCCAGCTTGTTCACCTCGTTTATGATGATCCGCTTCTCCATGGCGGCCTCCCTCACCGGCATCACCGTCTCGAAGTTGAAACGCCGCTTCAGGGCGCTGCTCATCTCGTTCACGCCCTTGTCTCTGGTATTGGCCGTGCCGATGACGTTGAAGCCCTGCTTTGCGAACAGGAATCCGCTGTCCCCCAGCTCCGGCACGTTCAGCACCTTGTCGCTGAGCACACTGATCAGGCTGTCCTGAATCTCCGCCGGGGTTCTGGTGATCTCCTCGAATCTGGTCAGTATCCCCTTCTCCATGCCCACATACAGCGGCGCCGGGACCAGAGCCTCCCTGCTGGGTCCCTTGGCCAGCAGCAGAGCATAGTTCCATGAGTACTTGATCATGTCCTCCGTGGTTCCCGCCGTCCCCTGAATAGTGTTGGTGCTGACCCCGCTGATGGCTGCGGAGAGAAGCTCCGAGAGCATGGTCTTGGCCGTGCCGGGCTCTCCCACCAGCATCAGCCCCCTGTTGCCCGCCAGCGTGACGATACAGCGCTCCACCAGAGCATCGTTCCCCAGATACTTCTTCTCGATGAAATATTCCCTGCCCTCATGCACCACGGGCTTGGGGCTCCCAAGAATAAATGTCCGGACCGCCTTGGGGGACATCTGCCAGTTCTCCGGCTTGTATCCCTTGTCCGTGGCCTTCAGGGCCTCCAGCTCCTCCCGATACCGCACCTCCACCGGCGGCTTGATGAATTCCATGCTTTTCTGCTCCATGACCTTACCTCTTTTCCTATGATTTCTCTGATTTTCCGCTTTCTTTGATTTTTCTCCCCCGCTCTGTCTGCCGACGCATTTTCTCTGCCCATGCCATGTCTGCTGCGCCTACGCCCGCTCCGCCGTGCCTCCCTCGATGCTGCACGTTACCCTATGCTTATGCTGCGGATTCCTCTCTTTTTCCTCCATATATACCCATTATAATTATATTTTGTCACAATAGCAACCCATTTATCTCCAAAGAAACTATTGCGAAGAAAGAGCTGATGTGCAATAATAAGTCGAGAGGGAATTTTGAGAGGGGATCCCGCTCAGACTTCCCGACGAAATCGCCGTCAGGGCACGGCAAAAAGGTTTTGTCAAAGAAAGCCTCGGCTCGCCAAAAGTCCTCTGTACGGCAGTGGAGCTTCGGCAAAAAGGCCCCGGCGTGGCAGCAGAGCTTCAGACAAAGAAGCCCCAGCATGGCAGCAGAGCTTCAGACAAAGAAGCCCCAGCATGGCAGTAAGCTGCGGCACGGCAAAAAGGTTCAGCATAGTAAAAAGCTTCAGCAAAGTAAAAAAGCTTCGGCATATGAAAGAGGGTTCAGCACATGAATGATAATCAGAATTCCGGCACTGTGGGGGAACAGATGAAGGATGCCCTGACAGATGCCCTTCGAACCGGAGACTTCAAGAATCTGAACATTCTTGTAAGCCAGACCGTTATCAATACCGTGAACGAGGTAAAAAGACAGGTTACGCCGAGGACGGACGAGAACCAGAACGCCCGTCAGGCCCCTCCCCCTTATACCGCCCCCAAGTCGAGCTCGCCCCCGCCCTTCGTATCGGGAACCGGAAGGCCCATGCCCCCGCCCTTCGTCCCCGTCTGGCAGCAGAGGCTGCAGGAGCGGGAGGCCCAGAAACGGCGCCAGCAGGAATTCATAGCCCAGCAGAGAAAGGCGAACAGCCTGATCAATTCCGTGAAGTTCAAGCGAACCGGAAGCGTGTCCAACATCCTGTATCAGGTATTCGGCGGAATCGGACTGGGCATCACCGGCCTCGTCACCTTCATCCGCTGCATCGTAGCCATGACAGAAGGCTACACCACCTTTGGCGGATGGATCGTAAATCTGATCTTTCTGGCCGGGTTCTTCGGCATGATCCGGGTGGGCATCTTCCAAAAGAGGCGGCTTCGGCGGGCGGAGCGCTATATTCAGCTCTGCGGGGAAAAACGGTTCGCAGACGTGGACGAGCTGGCCGCAGCCACGGGAAGAAGCGCCGAATTTGTCAGAAAGGATCTGCACCGGATGCTGGAGCTGGGCATGTTCCCGGAGGGACATCTGGACAGCGCCGAAAGCTGCTTCATGCTCAACGATACCGTCTACAGACAGTACATAGAGACGGAGCGCAGCAGACAGCGCAGGGAGCCGGAGCCCCGGCCCGTCCAGGCGGAGGAAGCAGCCCAGCAGGACACGGTCTCTTCCGAGGATGCGGAAATGGAAGAGATGACGGCGGAGGGCGTGGAATTCATCCGCAGGCTTCGGGATCTGAACGACAAGATCCCCGGGGAGGTCATCTCCGCAAAGCTCTTCTGTCTCGAAAACCTGCTGAAGGAGATCTTCGACGGCGTTCAGGCCCATCCTGAGCAGAGGCACCAGATGCACAAGCTCATGAGCTATTATCTCCCCACCACCCTGAAGCTGGTGGAGGCCTACGAAGAATTCGACCGGGTCAGCGCTCCCGGAGAGGACATCGTCAAGGCCAAGGCCGAGATCGAGAACACACTGGACACCATCAACGATGCGTTCCGGGAGCTGCTGAACAAGCTGTTCCAGCATGCGGCATTCGATGCCACCACCGATGCCCAGGTGCTGAAGAGCATGCTGGCCCGGGAGGGACTCATGAGGGAAATGGACTTCGCCACCCTGAACCGGGAGTGATCGTCCGAAGGTGCTGTCATCGTGCCTCAGGGCACCATGGCCACAGAACGGCACCGCTGCGGGACAGCATGGCAGCAAAACAGCAGCGAATCACCCAGGGCCAGCGCAGCACCCTATACAGAACAGACCAGAATACAACCACAACCAGTATATAGAAATGCGGAGGAAACGTAAATGAGTGATAATTTAGACGAGATGTTAAAGGAAGCCCCCAGTCTGACCCTTTCTCCCTTCAGCACAGAGGAGCCTGCTCCGGAGCTGCCGACAGTGAAGGAAGAGGTTCCCAAGGCCCCTGAGGTCGTACTGACCCCTGCCGAGCAGAAGATGGTGAACGACTTCGCCGCCCAGATCGACATCACGAATACCCAGATGGTGCTGCAGTACGGCGCAGGAAGCCAGAAAAAGATCGCAGACTTCTCCGAGAACGCCCTGAACAACGTGCGCACCAAGGACATGGGCGAGATCGGCCAGATGCTCACCGACGTGGTGGCGGAGCTGAAGGACTTCAACGAGGACGAGGAGACAAAGGGCTTTCTGGGATTCTTCAAAAAAACCAGCAACAAGCTGGATAATATGAAGATCAAATACGACAAGGCTGAGGGCAATATCAACCGGATCTGCAAGGTGATGGAGGATCATCAGGTCACTCTGCTGAAGGACGCCGCCATGCTGGATAAGATGTACGAGCTGAACCTGAATTATTTCAAGGAGCTGTCCATGTACATCCTTGCCGGCAAGCAGAAGCTGGAGCAGGCAAGGAACGTGGAGCTGGCCGCCCTTCTGGAAAAGGCGGAGAAGAGCCAGCTGCCCGAGGACACGCAGGCCGCAAACGACTATGCCTCCATGTGCGACCGTTTCGAGAAAAAGATCTATGATCTGGAGCTGACCAGAACCATCTCCATGCAGATGGCTCCCCAGATCCGTCTGATCCAGAACAACGACACCGCCATGTCGGAAAAGATCCAGTCCACTCTGGTGAACACCATCCCCCTCTGGAAGAGCCAGATGGTCATCGCCATCGGCTTAAGCCACTCCAGCGATGCCGCCAAGGCCCAGAAGGAGGTCACCGACATGACCAACGCACTGCTGAAGAAGAATGCGGAGACCCTGAAGGTGGCCACCATCGAGACTGCCCGGGAAAGCGAACGGGGCATCGTGGACATCGAGACCCTCACGGCCACCAACAAGACCCTGATCAGCACGCTGGACGAGGTTCTCAAGATTCAGGAGGACGGCCGGGCCAAACGGCGCAGCGCAGAGCAGGAGCTGGTACGCATCGAGGAGGAGATGCGCCAGAAGCTTCTGACAGTGAGCCGCAGCGGCAAGAGCGCCAGAGCGTGAGAACGGATAAAATCTGACAGACGAAAAACAGTGCGGATAACATTTTTTCCGCACTGTTTTTTTGGCTGTGGCAGGGATCCCAGTGCAGCCTCTGCCTCATCTGTTGTCAGCCACCCTTTTTTCTGGCAGGCTGCTCTCCTTCCTCTCATTTAGCCAGAAGGCCTATGAGACCTGATGCCTTGCGAAAATTCGGCGGGAGAAAATACTCCCGGCCGCAATAAGGATCAATGCCGCAGGGACTGCCCAGATTGCATACAGGAGGATACCGCTCGTCTGCTCCACAGACATAAGGGAAATGAACTGCGCATGGTAGATAGGAAGAAGCAC
>CANOFQ010000291.1 GCA_947565325.1 uncultured bacterium | reverse complement strand
GATGCCGCCTATCTGCGGGCAAAAGAGGATTATCTTATGGGGATCAATTTTTCCCGGGCGCTTACTCTGAAATACGGCAGGACCGTGAAAGACTATCTGAAGCGTGACAAGGCTGTGATTTCTGTGGGGCGGGTCATGACCTGCGTACTGGGGATCGTGGTGAACAGGGAGCGGGAGATCCGCTCCTTTGTCAAGACACCCTTCTATCGGGTTCTGGGCAATTTCCGCATAAGGGACAGGAAGCTCTCGGGAGAATGGCGGGCCGTGGAGGGCTCCCGCTGGTACATGTCGCCAAAGCTTTATAAGGAGAACGGCTTCAAGGAGGAGAAGGATGCCAAGGAGCTGATTGAATACCTGAAGCAGGAGCCGGCGGCAGAGCCCGTCATAGAGAGCGTGGTGAAGCAGAAGGAAAAGAAGAATCCTCCGCTGCTCTACAATCTGGCGGAGCTGCAGAACGACTGCTCAAAGCTTTTTAAGATCAGTCCCGACGAGACTCTGCGGATCGCCCAGGAGCTGTATGAGAAGAAAATGGTCACCTACCCCAGAACAGATGCCAGAGTGCTGTCCACGGCGGTGGCCAAGGAGATCCACAAGAACATAGGCGGGCTGCAGGGATATGGAACCGCTGCAGGATTCGCTGCGGAGATCCTGAACAAGGGCAGCCATAAGGACATCGCCAAGACAAGGTACGTCAACGACAAGCAGATCACTGACCATTATGCCATCATCCCCACCGGTCAGGGACTGGGGAACTTAGGCGGCCTTCCGGCGCTGTCCGCAAAGGTGTACGAGCTGATCGTGCGCAGGTTCCTGAGTATTTTCTACCCGCCGGCTGTGTATCAGAAGTATTCTCTATGCATTCTGGTGAAGGGCGAACGGTTCTTCGCCGGCTTCAAGGTCCTGGAGGAGGAGGGCTATCTGAAGGTGGCGTTTGCGCTCCAGAAACAGGAAAAGCCTGACGACGGGAACGGTACAACGGAGACGACAGCTCAGAATGCGAAAAAGAAAGAGGATGCGAAAAGAGGAGAACCCGAGGATACGGAGATAAAGGCTGACGGAGAATTCATGACCCTTTTAAAAAGTCTGAAAAAGGGAGATAAACTGACAGTGGATTCTTACGAGATCAAGGAAGGGGAGACCTCTCCGCCTAAACGCTATAATTCAGGCAGCATCATACTGACCATGGAAAATGCGGGACAGTTCATAGAGGACGAGGAGCTGCGCACTCAGATCAAGGGCAGCGGCATAGGCACCAGCGCCACCAGAGCGGAGATTCTGAAGAAGCTGGTGAACATCGATTATCTGGCTCTGAACAAGAAAACACAGGTTCTGACCCCCACCTTGATGGGCGAAATGGTATATGACGTGGTAGACGGTTCCATCAAGGCGCTTCTGGATCCGTCCCTCACCGCCAGCTGGGAAAAGGGGCTGACCCTGGTTGCCGACGGAAATATATCTTCAAAGGAATACATGGACAAGCTGGCCGGATTCGTAGGGCGCAGGACGGAATATGTGAAGGGGCTGAACAATCAGGGGGCGCTGTATCGGCAGTTTCAGGCGGCGGCGGTCAATTATAAATCATGAGCCGGAAAATAAATCATGAACCGGAAAATGAAAGACGGAGGACAGTAAAATGAGAATGGAGAACAATAAAATGAGAATGGAGGACAACAAATTATGAATAGCAGCGAAAATGACAGGATCAAGGTTTCGGAGCTTTACAGTCTGGAGGAGACCATTGCGGCGGCGCTTCTTTCCGAAGCGGAATACCCCTGGGAGGTTCTTCCCCGGATCCACGATTTCATCATAGAGCTGGGAAACAGTCTTTCCGAGGATATCTTTGAGAAGCGGGGTGAGCAGATCTGGGTTGCCAGAAGCGCAAAGGTAGCTCCCACCGCCTGCCTGAACGGTCCGCTGATCGTGGATGAAAATGCGGAGATCCGTCACTGTGCCTTTATCAGAGGCAATGCCATCGTGGGCAAGGGCGCCGTGGTGGGAAATTCCACGGAGCTGAAGAATGTCATTCTCTTCAACAAGGTTCAGGTGCCCCATTATAATTATGTGGGGGACAGTATTCTGGGGTTCCGGTCACATATGGGGGCAGGGGCAGTCACATCCAATGTGAAGAGCGACAAGACGCTGGTGACGGTGAAGGGGGAGGGGCTTTCTATTGAGACAGGCCTGAAGAAAATGGGAGCCATGCTGGGAGACAATGTGGAGGTTGGCTGCAACAGCGTGCTGAATCCCGGCACGGTGATCGGCAGGAATACCAATGTCTATCCTGCTTCCATGGTGCGGGGCGTGATCCCGGCAGACAGCATCTATAAATGCCGGACGGAGATCGTGCGGAAGCGCAGTCAGTGACAACAACATTTTGCGACATTTTTTATAAAAACACTGGATTTTTTATGCCAAGTATGAGAAAATAGAAGCAATTGATCAGGTTGATGAATCATAATTTACATAATTGAAAGGAGATTTCACATGATTTATTCAAAGGAAGTTGAAGAAATGTGCACAGTCGCTCAGGGTGTGCACCATGGTTGTGCGCCCATACCCGAAGAAGCGAAGTGGGTTCAGGCAAAGAAGGTGGAAGACATTTCCGGTCTGACCCATGGCGTGGGCTGGTGCGCTCCCCAGCAGGGTGCCTGCAAGCTTACTCTGAACGTGAAGGAGGGCATCATTCAGGAGGCGCTGGTGGAGACCATCGGCTGTTCCGGCATGACCCATTCTGCCGCCATGGCATCTGAGATCCTTCCCGGCCTGACCGTTATGGAAGCCCTGAACACCGACCTTGTGTGCGATGCCATCAACACCGCTATGAGAGAGCTGTTCCTGCAGATCGTCTACGGACGTACCCAGAGCGCGTTCTCCGAGGAGGGACTGCCCATCGGTGCCGGTCTTGAAGATCTGGGCAAGGGTCTGAGGAGCCAGGTGGGAACTATGTACGGCACCCTGAAGAAGGGCCCCCGTTATCTGGAAATGGCTGAAGGTTATGTGACCGGCATCGCTCTGGACAAGGATGACCAGATCATCGGATATGAGTTCGTGAGCCTTGGAAAGATGACCGATTTCATCAAGAAGGGCGATGATCCCAACACCGCTTACGAGAAGGCCAAGGGACAGTATGGACGTGTTGCGGATGCCGTTAAGATCATCGACCCCAGAAAGGAATAAGACAGACGGATATATCTCAATGGATCTGAACTGAGAGGTTTCCAGAGTGTTTCCAGAATATAAGGAGGATAGGAAAAAATGGCTTTATTTGAATCATATGAGAGACGTATCGCTAAAATTACGGAAGTACTGAACGGCTACGGCATCTCTTCTATCGAGGAAGCGGAGAAGATCACCAAGGATGCCGGCCTTGACGTATATGAGCAGGTTAAGAAGATTCAGCCCATCTGCTTTGAGAATGCATGCTGGGCCTACACGGTAGGCGCCGCCATCGCCATCAAGAAGGGCTGCCGCAAGGCTGCAGATGCCGCTGCCGCCATCGGTGAGGGGCTTCAGGCGTTCTGTATCCCCGGCTCCGTTGCGGACACCAGAAAGGTTGGCCTTGGCCACGGCAATCTGGGCAAAATGCTTCTGGAGGAGGACACGGACTGCTTCTGCTTCCTTGCAGGACATGAGTCCTTCGCCGCTGCAGAGGGTGCCATCGGCATCGCCGAGAAGGCCAACAAGGTTCGCCAGAAGCCTCTGCGGGTCATCCTGAACGGCCTTGGAAAGGATGCCGCCAAGATCATTTCCCGCATCAACGGCTTCACCTTCGTGGAGACCGAGTACGATCCTTACACCAATGAGGTGAAGGAAATCGAGAGGATTCCTTACTCCGAGGGACTCCGCTCCAAGGTGAACTGCTATGGCTCCAACAGCGTTCCCGAGGGCGTCGCCATCATGTGGAAGGAAAACGTGGACGTGTCCATCACCGGAAACTCCACCAATCCCACCAGATTCCAGCACCCTGTGGCAGGCACCTACAAGAAGGAGCGGACCGAGGCCGGTAAGAAGTACTTCTCCGTTGCCTCCGGCGGCGGCACGGGGCGTACCCTGCATCCCGACAACATGGCGGCAGGCCCCGCTTCCTACGGCTTCACCGACACCCTTGGCCGTATGCACTCCGACGCTCAGTTCGCAGGTTCCTCCTCCGTTCCGGCACATGTGGAGATGATGGGACTCATCGGCATGGGCAACAACCCTATGGTAGGCGCTACCGTGGCCGTGGCCGTCTCCATCGAGGAAGCGGCGAAGGAGAATCGCTTCTAAAGATACAGCTGCGCATGCAGGATATGGCTGTGAATCAGCAGCCGGTGCAAAAAGTCTCCTCTGGGGAAAGCCGGAGGAGGCTTTTGCTTTAAGAGAGGGTAAGACCCGCCTTGGCTCTATGGCTTTCCCATAGGGATACTATATCATGGTGAATTTTTCATGTCCGGCACGTGGTTCGAGTTGGTGTAATAAATCTTGTCGGTAATGCCGGGGAGCAC
>CANOFQ010000290.1 GCA_947565325.1 uncultured bacterium | reverse complement strand
GGAGAAGCTATATGATGTGGATGAAAGAATTTTATTAGAGGAATTGGATAGAGGAAAAATTGAATGCAAAGCTGAAAAGATATGGGATATATCAAAAAATCATGAAGCTGAGGGGAGGGCTACAGAATGAACTGCTAAAGGAGTTTGATGAGGAGGGATATCAGCCCTCAGGGGGAGAGAGTCAGAAATTAGCCCTTGTCCGGGCGGATTATAGAGATGCGCCCTTTATCCTGCTGGATGAGCCTACGGCGGCATTGGATCCTGAGGCGGAATATACTTTGTATAAGGATGTCAGGGAGAATATGGAAGATAAGACCATTCTGTTTATTTCTCACAGAATGTCATCCTGCAGATTCTGCGACAGAATCATCGTTATTTCGGAGGGGAAAATAGTGGAGGAAGGAACACATGGAGAGCTTATCAAAAGGAAAGGATTGTACAGCAGACTGTTTGAAACGCAGGCAGAAAACTATTTGCAGTCATTGAATTGTTAAAATTCGAATTGTTATAAATTGTTAAAAATCTTTCTTAAATTTCGGGATAATGGTTGTGCCTTCATTGGGTTTTTGGTATGATTGTACTGTTTAAAATTTACGGCGGTTTCATTGGGGGACGAATGATTACAGTTTCTTTATGTATGATTGTGAAGGATGAGGCAGAGGTGCTGGGCAGGTGTCTGGACAGCATCGGGGATCTGGCGGATGAAATCATCATCGTGGACACGGGTTCCCGGGACGGGACCAAGGAGATAGCAGGGCGCTATACGGAGAAGGTCTACGATTTTGCGTGGGTGGATGATTTCAGTGCGGCCAGAAATTATGTCTTTTCTCTGGCCACTATGGAATATATATATTCTGCGGACGCAGATGAGGTTCTGTCGCCGGAGAACAGAGAGCGGTTCCGGCTGCTGAAGGAGACTTTGCTTCCTGAGATCGAGATCGTGCAGATGAAATATTCAAACCAGCTGCAGTTCGGCACGGTGTATAATTTTGACGAGGAATACCGCCCCAAGCTGTTCAAGCGCAAGAGAGACTTCGTGTGGGAGGATCCCATTCACGAGGCGGTGCGGCTGACGCCAGTGGTATATGACAGCGATATCGTTATCACCCATTTGCCTAAGGAGGGGCATGGAAAGAGGGATCTGGCATGCTTCTATAGACACTGTAAGCAGGGGCGGCGGCTTTCCAAACGGCTGCATGGCCTTTATGCCAGAGAGCTTCTGCTGGCAGGAGACGAGGAGGATTTCAGGCAGGCGGCGGAGATATTCGCAGCCTCTGCGGCGGACGAGGGCAGGGACGAGGAGGAGCTTGTTCAGGCCTGCTGCGTGGTGGCGAGGGCGGCAAGGCTGGCAAAGGACACCGTGGCGTTCTTTAAGCATACCTCCAAGGTGATCGCACAGGAGGCGTGTTCTGAGATATGCTGTGAGCTGGGGCATTTTTATGAGGAGGAGCAGGACTGGGCGGAGGCAGCAGTATGGTATTATAACGCTGTGTATGAGACCCGTCCGGTTCTGGATATCCGCACGGGCGCAGAGGAGGGGCTGGAGGGCCTCATCCGGTGCTATGAGGAGATGGGCTGTCCGGAGCAGGCAGAAATCTACAGGGGCGAGCTTCTGAAATCGGAAGGCCGAAGGTGAGCGGCAAGCAAAGGCAGGAAAAGCGGAAACAGGGAAATGAAAAATAGGAAAGCCATAAGCAATTCATATAATCATAGAAAGAGAGTGGAGAAGTCAAATGAATATGGTAAAAAGTTTTCTTAAGGGTGTAGTAATCGGCATCGCAAATATTGTTCCTGGGGTCAGCGGCGGCACTATGATGGTGTCCATGGGGATCTATGACAAGCTGATCCACTGTATCACCCATCTGTTCCGTGAATTCAAGAAAAGCTTTCTTTTTCTGCTGCCCATCGCAGTGGGCATGGTGGTGGCCATAGGAGCCAGCTCCTTCGGGCTTACCTATCTGTTTGACCATTTTCCCATCCAGACGAATCTTCTGTTCATCGGTCTGATTCTGGGCGGACTTCCCGCAATCTGGAAGAAGGTGAAGGGAAAGGGGATAAAGGCTGGCCATATGATCGCCTGCCTGCTCTTCTTCGCAATGGTGGTAGGACTGGCCGCAGTGGGGGAGACGGAAGGGGCAGCAGCAGACCTGAGCTTCAGCTTCGGCAATGTGGTGATTCTGTTCGGTGTGGGCATCGTGGCATCTGCCACCATGGTGATTCCCGGGGTCAGCGGCTCCATGGTGCTGATGCTGATGGGCTTTTATTATCCGGTGCTGAATGCGGTCAAGGATTTTTTTGAGGCCCTTGCCGCTTTTGACATGGGAGGCATCCTTTCAGGCTGCGGGGTTCTGGTTCCCTTCGGCCTTGGAGTGGTGGCAGGCATCTTCGGTATTGCCAAGCTGGTGGAGATCATTTTCGAGAGGTTTCCGTTATACGCCTACTGGGCTATCATTGGCCTGATCGTCTCTTCGCCCATAGCCATCCTGCTGATGGGAACCTATCCGGCACCTACCGTGCTGAGTCTGGTCACGGGGGCCGTTGCTCTGTTTGCGGGCGGCGTGATTGCCATGAAGCTGGGGGAGTGATTCTCTTTTATGCAGGAAGTCAGAGGCCCTGTCCGCAGGGATAAGCCAGGCTAGCTTACGGCTGCTTTGTATGGAGCCGTAAGGCCGGGCGGAATCAGCTTAGGCACTTAACGGAGGAATCTTGCGCAAAATCGCAACATTTTGACTCCGGCTTGTCCGGGTTGTGGCGAGCTTGTGTGCAGAGTCAGGGGACAAAATCACTCAAGATTGTAGTCGATCGGGAAACAGCGCTATGGGTTCGGCCAGACCGGTTGACAGTCTATTCTTGGAACAGGACAGGAGATTCAGAGGAGGATTCGTCAGGGAGGTACAGACATGGAGGCATATGAGGGGTTTGCTGAGGTCTATGATGAATTGATGGATAATGTGCCTTATGCGGAGTGGGCGCAGCGTCTGAGGGAAATGATACAGAAGTATGGCGTGTCGAAGCCTGAGCGTGACATGGAGGGGCTTCTGGATTCGGAGAGGAACCTTGTGCTGGATCTATGCTGCGGGACGGGAACGCTGACAGAGCTGATGTATGACATGGGCTATGATGTGGTGGGCGTGGACGGATCGGAGGCCATGCTGGACATCGCTATGAAAAAGCGTGACGAGACCGGGTCGGAAATTCTGTACCTGCTTCAGGACATGCGGGAGCTGGAGCTGTACAGCACGGTGGGCACCATATACTGTGTGTGCGATTCCTTGAACTATATCCTTGAGGAGGAAGAGCTGCTGACTGTGTTCGGGCTGGTGAACAATTATCTGTTCCCCGGGGGGATATTCATATTTGACTTTAATACGGATTATAAATACAGAGAGCTCATAGGGGAGGCCACCATTGCGGAGAATCGTGAGGACTGCAGCTTTATCTGGGAGAATGTCTATGATGCGGAGGAAGAGATGAACGAATGCGACCTGACCTTGTTCGTCCGTGAGGAGGGGGAGAGCTTCCGCAAGTATACAGAGACGCATTTTCAGAGAGGCTACACGGCGGAACAGATGAGGAGACTGGTGGAGCAGGCCGGTCTGAGGGTGCTGGAGCTCATAGATGCCGACACGGGCGGGGCTGTCACGGAAGAGAGCGGGCGGATCTGTATTGTGGCGGGGGAACACGGCAAGAGGCAGGAGGGAGAACGGACGGTATGAACGATTATATTGTACGTGCCATCGGCGCACAGGCACAGATCCGGGCATTTGCCTGTACCACCAGAAATCTTGTGGAGAAGGCGAGGCAGGCCCATAACACAAGCCCGGTGGCTACGGCGGCTCTTGGCAGGCTGCTGAGCGCAGGCGCCATGATGGGGAGCATGATGAAGGGCGAGAAGGATCTTCTGACTCTGCAGGTCAAGGGAGACGGCCCCCTGAAGAATGTGGTGGTGACGGCAGATTCCGGAGGAAATGTGAAGGGCTATGTATCGGTGCCGGATGTGATCCTGCCGGCCAACGGAGCGGGCAAGCTGGATGTGGCAGGCGCTGTGGGGCAGGGGACTCTGAGCGTGATCAAGGATATGGGGTTAAAAGAACCCTATGTGGGGCAGACTATGCTTCAGACCGGGGAGATCGCAGAGGATCTGACCTATTATTTTGCTACCTCAGAGCAGGTGCCCTCTTCTGTGGGGCTGGGCGTACTCATGGAGAGGGACAATAGGGTGAGGCGGGCCGGAGGCTTCATTCTTCAGCTTATGCCCTTTGCGGAAGAGGCCGTGATCGGCAGGCTCGAGCAGAATCTGAGCCGGATGACTTCTGTGACTGCAGTATTGGATGAGGGGAAGTCCCCGGAGGAGATGCTGGAGGCGCTTTTAGAGGGACTGGACTGTGAGATTCTGGATACCATGCCTGCGGCTTTTGTGTGTAACTGCAATAAAGAGAAGGAAAGAGTCAAAAAATTTTGTATACAAGAAATACAAATCATACTGAGCAT
>CANOFQ010000289.1 GCA_947565325.1 uncultured bacterium | reverse complement strand
AGAGAAAGAGTCCGAGGAGGCAAAAGGCAGTCAGGCAGACAAGGAAGAGAAAGAGCCCGAGGAGGCAAAAGGCAGTCAGGCAGCCATGGACGGAAAAGAGCTGCAGGCAGTGCAGATACAAGGCACACAGGTACGGCTTAAGCTGGAGGTTGTTTTTGGCCCCGGGAAAGATCTGGCCCGGTTTTATTATCAGGCAGGAGAGGAATGGAAGAAAACCGGAGCAGATCACAAGCTGTATTTCAGACTGGACCATTTCACGGGCTGCCGTTTCGGACTGTTTTTGTATGCCACGGAGGAAAAAGGCGGCAGGGCGGGATTTTCGGATTTCGTATACAGAGACGAGGCGGGAGAGGCCTTGTAGGATCACCGTGTGACCAGAAACTGTAGAAAAATGAACGGCATATCATGCGGTTCTGTGGCCTTGGTATGGAAAATGTATAGTATATCATGCACTCTGCCACGGCAGTAGGGGCTAATGGCTGAGGTATCATGTGGCTTGACAGCAGTATGCACAGATAGGGACATGGCGATGGGGAAGACCGAAAGAGAGCGGAACAATCCAAAAAGAAGAAAAAGGCAGGGCTGCGCCGCAGTGCTGCTTCTTGCGGCTCTGTGTTGCGCAGGCTGCGGGGAGGCCCCGCCGGAGGATGACAGGCTGCTTATCATGGAGCAGGAAGCAGAGAAGCTGCAGTATGATCTGGCGGAGGCGTCCATAGGCGACGTGGTGCTGACGGAGCGGGTGGCCTGCAAGTACACCCAGAAGGAGGAGCAGGAGGTCAGCTTCTCCGTCAGCGGCAGACAGATCTCGCAGATACTGGTGCGGTCGGGGGACAGCGTGTCCAAGGGACAGCTTCTGGCAGTGCTGGCGGACAACGGCAGTGCGGGCAGAATAGACGAGCTGGAGTACCGGATCGCCAGAAACCGCCTGCTGCTGGAACAGGTGGACGAGAACGAGAACAATGAGCTGTCGGCCAGATGGCTTCAGTTTCTGTACCGTTCCGGGAGGACGGCGGAGGAGGAAAAGACGCTGAAGGATTCCATCAGCCGGTATCAGCAGGACAATGAGTTCCTGCGGCAGGACTACCGGGACGCCATAGAGCTGGACGGCATGGAGCTGGAGAATCTTCGCAGGGAGGATGCCGCCGGCAGGCTCTATGCCGGAATGAACGGCACCGTGTCGTGGGTGAGGCAGAATCTGGAGGGGAGCACCTGCGCCAGAGGAGAGGTCATCATGCGGCTCATAGACGGCTCGGAGGGACTGTTCGTGGCAGAGGGGAAGGAGCGGGCGGCGCTTTTTCAGGAAGGGGTTCCGGTGAGGATGAACATCAGCGTGGGAACCGCCGCAGGAGACTATGAGCTGCTGCCCTATGACATGGAGGAGTGGGATGACAAGCTTTTCTTTTCCCTTCCGGAGGAATACGATGTAATTATTGACGTGGGAACCATGGGGACGATCAAGGTGATTCTGGACAGCCGGGAAGGGGTGCTGGGGGTGCCTGCCAGTGCCGTGCACAAAGCGGAGGACCGGTTCTATGTCTATGTGGTGGGAGAGGGCGGCCTGCGGGAGGTCAGATGGGTGGAGACGGGACTTTTCGGGGACGACCGAGTGGAGATCAAGAAGGGTCTGGAGCAGGGGGAGAAGGTTATCTTAAGATGAGGAGCAGCAGGAGAATCGTTTGTCTGATATTCATTCTGGCGATGGGGGTCTGGGGGTGCGGCGAGAAAGCTTCCTTGGGCCCGGAGGAGGAGATCGCCCTTCTGGACCCGGTGGACGATCCGGCGGGATGGGAGGCGGCTGCCCGGCGGAATCTCTATGACGCAAAGGTATATTCCGCCACGGTGTTTCCCTATACGGAGGAGTATTCCTTCAGTGCGGGCACGGTGTTTGACCGCTTCGGCGCATACCCCGGGGAAAGCGTGAAAAAGGGCAGCGTGCTGGCCTATGGGGACGGCAGCGCCCTTGAGGAGGCCATCCGGAAGAAGGAGGAGCAGATTCTTCAGATGGAGGAGGAATTCGAGGAATACCGGAGGGAGACGGAGGAAGCGCTGGCGGAGCCCGCCGAGGAGGCGAAGCGGCTGGGGGACATGGTGGAGAATCTTCTGGAGACAGAGCCGGAGGAGTTTCTGCCTGCAGGGGACAGCGTGTCCGGCGGGGAAGCATCGGGGGGCTCATCCGGCGGCAGCGGCTCGGGGGATGGCTCGTCGGGGGGCTCGTCCGGCGGCAGCGGCTCAGAAAGCGGCGCGTCATCCAGCGTGTCCGGCGGCAATGCTTCCGGCGCTCCCGTGAAGAACCCTGCCTACATACAGTGGAAGGAATTCTTTGACCGCTACGAGGGTGACTACCGTATTCTGGCCCATCAGGTGGACATAGCCAGAACCCAGCTGAAGCAGAAGACCGAACTCTACGAGCTTGATCATGACTATGCCGTGAAAGAGCTGGAGCGGATGAAGCGGGAGCTGAGGCAGGGGATCCTTTCCTCTCCCGCAGCGGGCACCGTGGTGGCGGTGGGCCAGTGGAGGAACGGCGATTTCGTGGGCGAAAGGAACAAGGTGGCCGCCATTGGGGACATGGACAGGAAGCTGCTGAGATGCCAGTATATCAACAAGGCAACCATGGCCAAGGCCAAGGACGTATATGCGCTGGTGGACGGCAGGCGCTATGAGATCGTCTACGAGCCCATGGATTCGGAGGAATATGCCAGACGCTCCGCCCTGAAGGAGACCATCTATTCCACCTTTCATCTGGCGGAGGACGCAGAGGAGATCGCCGTGGGGGACTTTGCGGTGATAACGGTGGTGAACGATATCCGGGAAAACGTGCTCTCCGTTCCCGAAAGCGCCCTTCACAAGGACGGCGAGGGGTATTACGTGTACGTCATGAGAGAGGGACAGAGCAGGGCGGTGAGCGTGGAGATCGGCATGGGGGACGGGGTCTACAGAGAGATTCTGGAGGGGCTGCAGGAGGGCGAAAGGGTTCTGGCCTCCGAGACCATGACGGCGGGAGAGGAGAGGGCCGCAGTGGAAAGAGGCGACTTTTACAGCAAATTTTCCGGCAGCGGCTATCTGACCTACCCTTACGTCACGCAGGTGCGCAATCCCGTGACCTACGGCAGGACGTACTTCGTGGAGTATGCCGTGTCCCTTTACCAGCATGTGGATAAGGGGGAGGTGATCGCCAGAATCCGGGTGCAGCCCGACTCGGTGGAGCTGGAACGGAATCAGGTGAAGCTCACAAGGCTTCAGGAGCGTCTGTCGGTTCTGGAGCGCCGTCTGGCGGAGGCGGGGGGAGGGGACAAAAGTCTCCAGAAGACCATAGCTGCCAGACGGGAGGAGATCGCCGAGGTGGAGGAGCTGATCGGCAGTCTGACGGCGGACTACGCCGCCACCCAGATCAGGGCACCCCGGAGCGGGGTCGTGGTTTTCATGGCGGATTACAAGCCCGAGACCATTCTGGGCCGGGACGCAGTGCTGGCGGAGATCGCACAGGAGGACAACTGTTATGTGATTCTGGAAAACGACAACCAGCTTCTGCAGTACGGCAATCAGGTCAATGTGGCCTACACCGACAGGGACGGAGAGGGAAAGATCGTCTCCGGGAGGGTGGCAAGCCTGTCCGAGGGGGGCGTGAGCAGCGGCCTTCAGTCCCGGTACTCGTGGATCTCGCTGCCGCCCGAGGCCGTGGGCGGCATGGCGGCCGCCGTGCCGGGCGAGAACGGCTGGATGAGCAGGACGGTCTTCAAGGTGGAGGGCCAGATCCGCCGGATGGACCATGTGCTGGTGGTGCCCAAGGAGGCAGTGTGGGCATCCGGGGGCATGACCTATGTTCTGGTGGAGGAGGACGACGGCAGTGTGACGGCCCGCAGCTTCATCGCCGGGGGCTATGACGCCACCCGGTACTGGGTGGTGGACGGACTTTCGGAAGGAATGAAACTATGTTTAAAATGATGCTGAAAAAACTGCTGTCGAAAAGATGGATGAGCCTGTGCCTGTTCGCAGGCATCCTCCTGCTGGTGGCCACTGCGGTCAGCTTTCCCATATACCGGGGGGCTGCCTTTGACAGAATGCTGCGGGACGAGTTCCGCAGGGTCCTGTCCTCTCAGGGCCAGTGGCCTGCCATGAACAGCCTGACCATGATCGCCAAAAAGGATGCCGGGGGCAAGTCCATAAGCCGGGCCGAGGAGCTGATGGAGGAGATCTGCGGCATGCTGGGTGTGACCCAGAAGGAGACGGTGTACTATTACAGTCTGGCCAAGGAGGAGGCCCGCTCCCAGATGAAACGGGACGATGTGGGCAAGGTAAGCCTGCGGCTGGGCTTTCTGTCCCGGCTGCCGGAGCATGCCCAGATGCTGGCGGGAGAAATGTATTCTCAGGGCGGCACGGGGGAGGACGGCTGTCTGGAGGCGGTGATCAGCCAGTCCTGCATGGTGGAGTCCAACCTTCTGGTCGGGGAGACACTGGAGTTTGCGAAGCTGAAGGACACAAGCGGAAATCCGGT
>CANOFQ010000288.1 GCA_947565325.1 uncultured bacterium | reverse complement strand
TACTTTTTATACGCTCTACCCGACAAAGGAAGATTTATTCCTTGAAACAATGACAGTCAGCAAATATGCGGAAAAGGAGGGATATGTGTTTAAGGTTGGAGACTATGTGATCTGCGGCAATAAAGGTGTCTGTACAGTAGAGAATGTCACTACACTTGACATTGCAGGGGTGGACAAGGAAAGGGAGTACTATATTCTGAAGCCGCTCTATATGGGAGGGAGCACGGTATATGTTCCCGTGGATTCTCCCCGGGAGTCCATGCGCAGCGTGCTGAAGCGGGAAGAAGCCAGAAAGCTGATCGAGGCGATACCGAAGATACCGCTGCTGGTCATCACGAATGAGAAGCTGACAGAACAGACGTATAAGGACTGCATCAAAAAGAACAGCTGTGAAGAGCTGGTTAAAATGATCAAGACCATCTATCTGAGGAAGCAGAAGAGGATCCAGGCCGGCAGGAAGATAACGGCGGTGGACGCCAAGTACTCCCATATGGCGGAGGAAAGCCTTTATGGAGAGCTGGCCGTGGCGCTGGATATCAGCCGTAAGGACGTGGAGAGCTATATTGCAGAAGCCATGGACGGCAGGAATGTTCCGGCATCAGAAAGTCAGGGTTAGGGAAAATGTATATCATGCAGGGGGAAAGGATCCGAAGACATGGGATCCGGGTAAAACCGCAGGTGCTTTGACGGAAGGGCAGCTGCGGCTTTTCATGTATCGGGGTTCTGCCGTTCACGGGAAAACTCTGACCATATTCAAAATAGGGAGTGGCAATATGAGTCTGCATCTGCTATAATAGACAAACAGCGGCTTCCTGAGGTTCCAAATAGGCATAAGCCTTTAAGGGACAGGAGTTTTACGTCAGAGGCCTTTGGCATCAGTAGGAGGAGCCGGTACAGCAGGGTATGGGCAGGGGAGCCGGCAGGAAGGGAGCGGGAGCAGACAGTGAATAGAGAGAAGGCGGTAAATACAGAGGAGGCAGAAAAGACAGTGCCTACAGAGAGGGCAGCGTCTCCGGCCATACTGAGAAACAGGGTTTTTCTGTACCTTACGGAATTTTTTGCAGGCATGTCAGTGATGGCGGTGGAGCTTGGCGCCAGCAGGCTGCTGGCACCCTATTTCAGTTCCTCCCAGATTGTCTGGACCATCATCATCGGAACCATAATGATCGCAATGGCGCTGGGCAATGTCTACGGAGGCCGGAGCGCGGACCGCAATCCGGATCCCGGGAAGCTGTACGGAAGGATCCTGATTGCCGCTTTGTGGATCGCTGCCATTCCTGTGGTGGGCAAGTATGTGATCATCGGTATCTCGGCGCTGCTGATTTTTTCCGTGAGCAGCAACTTTCTGATCATAGCGGCATTTGCCGCATGTATGGTGATTTTTGTGTTCCCTCTTTTTCTGCTGGGGACGGTGACGCCTTCTCTGGCGAAATATTCCGTGGGGAGTCTGGAGGACAGCGGCAGGACTGTGGGAAATCTGGGGGCATTCAACACGGTGGGCAGCATCATAGGGACGTTCGTGCCTACTTTTGTGACGATCCCTTCCGTGGGGACCTCCGTTACATTTCTGATTTTTTCGGGTATTCTGCTGGCGCTGGCGATACTGTATTTTATCAGCGCCGGACGTTGGAAAAGGAAGGCCCCGGCGCTGCTGTGCTTTCTGCTCTGCTGTCTGCTGGGGTTTTCCGGCAGCTTCGCTTTCTGGGAGAAGGGACTGGCCTATGAGGGAGAGTCGGTCTATAATTATCTGCAGGTTAAAGAGAATGACAGAAGCGTTGTGCTTTCCACCAATGTGCTTTTCGGAGTCCAGTCCGTCTATATGAAGAATCAGGGGCTGACGGGGATGTATTATGACTATGCCATGGCAGCGCCGCTGATGGTGGAGGGCAAGAGGCCCCAGGAGTGCGAGACGCTGATACTGGGCATGGGGACGGGGACATATGCCGTCCAGTGCGGGAAATACTATGAGGGAATGAAGCTGGAGGGCGTGGAGATCGACGATAGGATCACGGAGCTTGCCCGGAGGTATTTTTATCTGCCGGAGGATGTGCCGGTCACTACCTACGACGGGAGGGCCTTTCTGAACGCAGTTGATCGGAAGTACGATGTGATCATGGTGGATGCCTATCAGGACATTACCATTCCGTTCCAGATGTCCTCCTTTGAGTTCTTTTCCCTTGTGAAGGCCCACCTGAAGGAAAACGGCGTCATGGTGGTGAATATGAATATGCGGGGACGCAGGGAGGGAAATATCAACCAGTATCTGGCGGACACCATTTCCCGGGTGTTCGGGAATGTCTATACAGTGGAGGTGGCAGGCTCCACCAACAGGGAGCTTTTTGCGTCGGACAGCGATATGCTGTCCTGCCTGGAGGCAGGAAGGGCGGAAATCACCGATGAAGGTCTTTATGCCATGATGGAGAGGGTGGCGGGGAACCTGCAGCGGTATGAACAAGGCGGATATATCCTGACGGATGACAGGGCCCCGGTGGAGCTTCTGGGCATGGAGGTCATAGACGATATTATTGCGGACGAGGTGGCATATTATAAGGGCATCTATGAGAGAGAGGGGATCAAGGGCCTGCTGGAGGGCTTTTAAAGAGGCAGGGCCGGTTTTGAAAATGCCTTTAACGACGGCGGGAGGATGCTGAGGGAGGATTTTGCAAAAATGTTTCCGGGGTGTATAGCTGCCATAAATTTACATATACTAATCAAAGGAAAAAGGCCTGATCGGCGGAATGAGAGGTAAATAGCATGAAAGAAGAAACATATCCCTTTGTGGCCCGTCCCCTGCCCTATGAGTATGATGCGCTGGTGCCGGTACTGGACAGCGAGACGCTGACCTTCCACCATGACAAGCATTACAAGACCTATGTGGACAATCTGAACAATGCACTGTCAGATTATCCGGAGCTGCAGCAGATGAGCCTGCCGGAGCTCCTGACAGAGCTGGACGCCCTGCCAACGGCGATCCAGACAGCCGTCCGCAACAACGGGGGCGGGGTATATAATCATGAGCTCTATTTTGACTCCATGAAAAGTCCCGTGGGGCAGGAGCCGTCTGGGGCTCTGGCGGAGGCCATGGACAGAGACTTCGGTTCCTATAAGCAGTGGAAGGAACAGATGAAGCAGGCGGCGGTAGGCAGGTTCGGCTCCGGCTGGGCATGGCTGGTGACAGACCGCAACGGCAAGCTTTCCATTGTCCAGACCGCAAATCAGGATGTGCCGGATCTGGAGAAATACAGCCCCCTGCTCCTTGTGGATGTGTGGGAGCATGCCTACTATCTTCAGTACCAGAACCGAAGGGCGGACTATGTGGAAGGGTGGTTCGGACTGATTAACTGGCGCAAGGCCGGAAAACGCTATGAGGATGCCATACGGTAAGGGAGAACCATGAATCGGATAAATTACCAGAAAGAGCTGGAAAAGATCATAGAAAGCTTGCCGGGGGCGGGAGGGGATCCTGCTCCCGGCGTGTTCCTGCACAGCTGCTGCGCACCCTGCAGCAGTTATGTGATAGAATATCTGTGCAGGTATTTTTACATAACCGTATTCTATTACAACCCGAATATATCGGAGGCGGAGGAGTACCGCAGGCGGGCAGCGGAACAGAAGCGGCTCATAGAGGCCTATAACGGGGAAAGAAAGGGCTATCCCATTTCCATAGTGGAGGGAGATTATGCCCCGGGGAGGTTCTATGATGCGGCAAAAGGCCTGGAAGGCTGCCCTGAAGGCGGGGAGAGATGCGCCCGGTGCTTCGAGCTCCGCCTGAGAGAGACGGCCAGACGGGGAAGCCAGACGGGATACGACTATTTTGCCACCACCCTTACGGTAAGCCCCCTGAAGAGCGCAGCGAAGCTGAATGAGATCGGGCAGGCGCTGGCCTCGGAGTATGGAATCGCATGGCTTCCCTCAGATTTTAAGAAGAAAGAGGGGTATAAGCGCTCCATAGAGCTGTCTGCCAAGTACGGTCTGTACCGCCAGAATTACTGTGGCTGTGTCTATTCCAAACGTCCGGAGTCTTCCCCGTGAACTGCTGCAGGCGGCGGATCTGGAATCTGCCCGATCAGCACCTGAAAATCAGCACCTGAAAGCAGAGCCGCCTGAGACGAGGCCGCCGAAAGCAAAACTGTTATGACAAAACAGAGCTTCCTAAAAGGAATCGATCAATTTCATCAGTTCCTCAGCCTGTTCCTCCGTTATCGGGCCGTAGCGGTGCACGGTAGAGAGAGGGATGTTGTAGATGTCTATCTCACCCGAATCGGGGTGAGGGGTTATCTTTTTCTTAATGATACCGATTATTTTTTTCAGATGCTTCATTTTCTTTCAGACAGCAGCCTGGGTTCCGCATAGGATCCTGGAAAAGACATAAAGGTCACGGATTAAAATCGTTCTTCCTCTTTGCTGTGGGCCGTTCCTGCGGCACGATCTTTAACGGCATCAAGTCCGGCAAGACAGAACCACCGTATCATTCCGGTGACAATCAATGGCAGCAGATG
>CANOFQ010000287.1 GCA_947565325.1 uncultured bacterium | reverse complement strand
ACCCAGGACATTGCGGAGGCAAAGCCATATTCCATATATAAGGTCATCTGATCGCTGATTTTCTCCATAACCTCGTTGTCCGACCTCATACAGAAGTCCACGATGGTATAGATCCAGTTCACCAGCAGCAGGGGGCTGATCATGGGGAAGGTGATCTTCCAGAGGCTCTCCCATGCGGTACACCCTTCGATGGACGCCGCCTCATACATGCTCTCCGGTATGGTCTGCAGGCCCGAGAGGAAGATGATGATCTGGATGCCCGATGAGATGGCCACGTCATAGATCCCGTCCACCACCTCGAACACCTTCTCAAAAGCGGCTCCGCCGATGCCGGAGGTCATCAGGATATTCTGGATCGCACCGGTGATGCTGGCGTTCCCGGCATTCTCCTCAATGGCGCTCTGCATGCCCGACATGAGGGAGTTATTGTACTCCACCCCCAGAATGACGCCGGAGGAAAGGATCACCGGAAGGAAAAACACCGCCCTCACGAAGGCCCGCCCCTTGAACTTCTGGTTCAGGATCAGCGCCACGAAAAAGCTGAAGACCATGATGGCCACGGCGTTGAAAAACATCTTCTGGGTTCCTTCCACCAAGAGCCTGTTGAAATCCGGGTCTATGGTGAATGCCTTCACATAATTCACGGTTCCGGCAAACTCCCGGATGAACTCCCCCGGCTTCAGCTCGGTGGTACAGAAACTCATATACAGCGATTCAATAAAAGGCTTAACCATAAATACAAGGAAACCCACTATGAAAGGCATAATGAACAAATATCCGGAGACCGCTTTCCTTTTCTGGAGTCCCGCTAACTGTTTCTGTTTCTTCATAACCAAACCCTTTCTTTCCTTTCCCTTGAATCCTCAGGCCGTCAATGTACCGCCTTATAGTCCCTCGCCCCGACAAGAGTGCCGTCCTTCGCCTTCGCATCGCTGTAGCCATAGTTCACATATACCTTTGTCCCGTCCTCGTAGGTGGTACAGGTCAGGCTTTCCGTGACCCGTTCATGATCCACGATCCGCTGACAGAAGGTGTTTCCCAGCTCCTCGTTATAGCGCTTGTATATCTCGGCGATCCTCTCTTTCCATGAGGCGTAATCGGCTCCAAAGTACTTTGTGTACTGGGTATTCTGGAGACTGAAGGCCGTCTCCCGCATCACCGTGAAGGACAGTCCCGCCCCGTATTCCGCCGACTGCAGCAGCTCCTCCTGCCAGTTCTGCGCCAGATTCAGGGCCTCCCCCGTGTAATTGACATAGCCGTGGAGGGCAATCTGGTAAAAAGGCACCGCCCTGTCCAGAATCGTGTATTTCGAGCCTCCCAGATCCATATTGGTTATCATGCTGCTGTAGGGCATGGCGTAATCGTTTCCGGCGTTCACCATGATCTTCACGCCGCCGTCATACAGCTCCTTCAGCTTCGCACTCTGCAGCTCCAGAGCCCCCTGCCTCCTGACCGTGGCATCCTCGGTGAAATCGGAGGAAAGCTCCCTGCCGATATCCTCCAGAGAGATCCCTGCGCCATACTTGGATGCGCTCTCCGCCAAGTTGGTCATCATCTCTCCCACCAGATCCGCCCGGAGCAGGTAGTAAGCGTCCTTCGAATTGTCCTTCCCATACGTGACCTTGAAGTAGGGAAGAAGCTCCACCGTCTCCCTGCTGACGAACTTCGCCGCATCCGTGTAGACCACGAATCCGTCCAGCAGGCCGCTGTTGTGGGCGTAGGCGGCAATGCCGTTCAGATACAGCGGGATGCCGTTCCTATCCGCATACTCCGTCAGCGCCCGGAAATCCTTCTCCGACCCCAGCTCCGAAAGCAGCCGTACCTTGTTGAGGATCTTCTGGCGCACGCCTCCGTTCATCCAGCCGCTGAATTTCACTGTCATGTTCTTCAGCCCGTCGCCCCGAAGCTCCTCCAGGATCTGCACCGCCTCGCTGTAGGTTGTCAGCGGCAACGGTCTGGATATGGGGATGCCAAGAATCTGTCTTGCCTTGTCCGCTGCTCCGAGGATCTCTATCTCCACCGGCGCTTCCTTGTCCTGATTGCGGGTCAGATACCCCTCATAGCGGTTCAGCAGATAATCCCGGTAGGACTCCGCCATGTCCACATAGTCCCCGGATCCCACGAAGCGGTATCTCTGCACCAGACTTTCCTTGGGCACCTCCTCCTCATAGACATACATGCTCCCGGTGAACCGGTCCGCAATGTCGTACTGCTCCCGGTACAGGATATTATAAACGGCGTTCACATAATTGTAGCTGTTGATCCGCCCGCTGATATCCGCCTGTATGGAGGCATAAGGCGCTCCCTTCTCCAGAATGCAGAGGAAAGCCTCCTCCCCG
This sequence comes from uncultured bacterium, assembly GCA_947565325.1. Taxonomy (GTDB): domain Bacteria; phylum Bacillota; class Clostridia; order Lachnospirales; family Lachnospiraceae; genus Acetatifactor. Next base: position 2,180 of record CANOFQ010000287.1, on the reverse strand, counting down.
TCCGCCATCCCGAACACATTGAAACAGGTCCTTGTCTCATGAACCACGGCGCTCCTGTCCTGAGCCATGTCCCATCCGTAGACATTGGCATAGTAGCTGCTCTGGGCCGTCTTTCCGTTGTTGAAATCGATGAGGGCGCCTCCGCCCTCCGGCACCAGCAGATAGCCCTCCTCCCCGGTTCCCGCAGCGCCGAAATAGGGAAGAATGCTCAGGGCGCAGATCGGATACTCCTCCTTGTACTCTATCTCTCCCATGGGAACCTCTACCAGAAGATCCTCCCCGTCCAGCCGGTATATCATGTTCACATTGTAGACCGGTTTTTCCGAGATGCTCTCCTTGTAGTTCAGCTCCTTGTCCAGAAGATATTCCTCATAAGTGTATCCCGCCCCCTCAAGGATCTGCTCCAGCTTCGCCTTGATGCTGTCCTTGGCGGAATCCCTCAGCACATATGCGACCTCCGTCTCCAGAATCGGGTAATTCGCCAGAAGCTCCTCTTTGTCGTCGTTCTTTCCCAGATGATTAATGTCATATTTCTTGAAGTAATCCCGGATCAGCTGCTGCCCGTTCTTGTCCATAAGGGCGGTCAGCTCTTCCAGCCTCTCCTGACGGATCACGGGCGGAACCACGAATTCCTTCGCCACGTCGCCGATGGAGTATTTGACCTTGATATAGTCCTCCCCCGCCTCGATCTCATAGATTCCCTTCTCCTGACTGTAGGCATAGCTGTTGTAAACAGTGTCCACTCCGTTGATCGTGCTGTATGTCACCAGAAGCGTGGATTTCAGTCTGTCTTTTTCCTGCCCCATGGCTTTCGCATCATCGGCGGCGTCCTGCGGGTTGGAATACCAGACTCTCCCGGTCTCCTTGACCGTCACGGAAAACTGGGTGGTACTGGCGTCCATGACGAACCGCAGGCTGTCATTCTCCAGAACATAGGTTTCCTCGGTTCCCTCGAAGGTATTGACCTTGACAATCTCAACCGGCTCCTTCTCCTCTTTCCAGAAGGTGATCACCAGGACGCCGGCTATAATGACCAGCAGAATCGCTGTGGGAGCTATGAGAGCCTTCAGCTGGCGAACCAATGCGGCTTTCCTCTCTGCTTTTCTTACCGCTCTGTCCTTTTTCATTCTCTCTTCCTCCTACCCGTCACATTCGGAACCTGATTTCCCTGTAGAGGGAAATAAAATACGACACTCCCTGACTGATCATGCTGAAGAACAGCAGCAGGATGAAAATCATCACCAGCATGGCGAACAGTGTGGCTATGGTGAACAGCACGGTCTTGCCCATCTTGTACTCATGGATCTCCATCATGGCCGCCACGATCAGAAGGCCTGCCCACAGCAGGGAAAGACGGCCCAGCACAAAGTAGAACTCCCCCTCGTCCGCCGTGATGATATTGCTGAGGAAGATCATGGGCAGCTGCAGCAGCGGGTAGGGAGTCAGCCCGTAACAAGTGGCCATGTACACCTGTTTCAGGGTCCCCTTGCCGTCGAACAGGGTGGTCAGGCCCCAGTTCCCCACGCACCACAGCGCCAGAGGGAAGACCACGCTGGCCAGATACAGGAAAATGTTGATCCCCTCCCAGTACACCCTCAGGAAGACAAACCCCGTGTAGGGGAGCTTGAGGATCCGCACCAGCAGCGTCAGGAACAAGATGGTGTTGGCCGCCGCAATAGAACCTCTCTTCTCATGGGTCAGATCCCAGAAGCCGTCCAGCGGATGGGTGATACAGTATAAGGAGAATTTCAGTGAATCAAAATACCTGCTGTAGGTTTCCTTCTTTTTCAACGAAGCTAACATATCTGCCTCCATTCTGTGATAATGGCTGTTCGGGAGCCGGTCAGCGCTGTATGAAGATATCCGCAATGTCTATCTCGTGCTTGATGGCCTTCACCTTGCCGATGGCCAGCGGCACGCAGAGCACTAGGAAGAACCCTCCGATGAGCCAGAGGATATGATCCTCCACCCATTCCTTGCGGTACTGCTTGAACGCCTTTGAATAGTTCTCTTCGTCCCATTTCAGGGAAAAATACTCCATGGCCTCATGATATCTCTCCTGACGCAGAAGGGATCTTCCTATGCCGATGTAGGCAAGATCATAGTTGCCGTTCATGGAGAGCACATCCCTCCAGATCTCCCCGGATTCATCGATCTGTTCCAGCAGGGAAAGTACGATG
>CANOFQ010000286.1 GCA_947565325.1 uncultured bacterium | reverse complement strand
TTTCCAGCCGTCTCCTGCAAACTCCATCATCTTAAAAATTTTCCCTTCCGAATCCAGAAAATACTCCTCCTTCTGCGGCTTGCTGTAATAACTGTCCGCCATCATCAGATACCAGTGCACTTCCTTTTCCACCACATCCTCAGGCACGTTGAAGGTATACTCGCTCTTTCCGATATATTTTATGATAGTGGCCTTCGCCCCTGATTCTTCCAGCACCTCCCGCAGCGCAGTCTCCTTGAATTCCTCACCTTGCTCCACTGTGCCCTTCGGCAGAACCCAGCCCTCGTACTTATTTTTATAATTTTTGTACAAAAGAAGAATTTTCCCCCGAAAAATTACCACACCTCCACAGCTTATCGCCTCTAACATTACAGATAACATTCCTCCTGACTGGTGTGCCGCCCACATTACTAGACATAGTATAGTCCAATCCTTCTGGAAGTGCAATACTTATTTTTCGCCCCTGAAATATGCGCTGAAGACCCCCTGTGCCACGGGAATGGCAAAATCTGCGCTGTTTCCGGCATTCTCCAGAATCACCGTGACGCATATCTCCGGATCCTCGGCAGGTGCGAATCCGGTGAACCATGCATGACAGTTCTCCTTCGAATCGTCAAATTCCGCCGAGCCCGTCTTCCCTGCCACGGTGTACTCCTGCCCGGAAAGCTTTTTGCCGTTCCCGCTCTCCACCACGGCCGTCATCAGCTCCCGCAGGACAGCCGCCTCCTCCCCGCTCATGAGGTGCCCATAAATTTTTGGTTCAAAGGACTTCACTCTGTCCCCTGCGTCGTTGGCCACATACTCCACCAGATAAGGCTCCATCAGGATGCCCCCCTTGGCCAAGGCGCTGGTAATCATATGCAGATGCATGGGGGTCATCTGCGTCCTGCCCTGCCCGAAAGCGGTCTGCATTTTCTCCGCCTCGGTCATGTCCTCGGTTATGACCACGCTGCTCTTTAAATGGGCGAGTGAAAATGGCAGCTCCTCCCCGAACAGCAGCTCCTCCAACGTATCCTGAAACGCCTCCCAGTCCAGCTGGGTGCCCATGCTTGCAAAGGCACAGTTACAAGAATTCGCAAAGGCGCTTTCGAAATCCACCCAGCCGTGCCGGGTGCCGTTGAAGCATCCGATGCGGCTGTCGCCTGCCTCAAAATAGCCCTTGCACTGAAAGGCATAATCCTCATAGGCATCCGGGTTCTCACGCAGGTACTCCATGGCGGTGACCGTCTTGAAGGTGGAGCCCGGAGGATACAGCCCCTGAGTGACCCTGTTCAGAAGCACCGTGCTGGACTTGTCCTCCACGACGGAATCCCAGATCTCATCGATGGCATTGGGGTCAAAATTCGGATGAGACACCATGGCAAGTATCTTTCCCGTGGACACCTCAGTGACCACGATGGCTCCCTGATAGGAACCAAGCAGGGCATCCGCCTCCTGCTGAAGTGCCAGATCCAGCGTGGTGTAAACATTGTCCCCGGGATTCTTGATGCCTGCACTGTCATTCTCTGCCCTATTGGCCAGCGATGTATGGGTATTGATCAGGTAAAAATTAGCCAGCGCCTCCACTCCCGTCCGCCCCTTGGTGGAATATCCCACCACATGGGAGAACAGGCTGCCGTAAGGGTATACCCTCGTCTCGTTCTGTTCCCGGTCCGTCACGGTCTGTGCCAGGGCCTCCCCGTCTCTGGAATAGATCGTCCCCCTATAATTCTGCGAAAGAAGGAGCTCCTGTCTGGGATTGTAGCTGTTATTGATCATCTCCTCCTCGCTGGTGGCAGTGAAATAGGCCAGATACCCTATGAGAACCCCGAAGAGCAGCCCGAAGAAAATGCCTGCTGCCCATATCTCCCGCCTGCCTATGGGATAGCAGGCTCTTCTTTTATGGGCGGCGGTTCTCCCGGCCTGCCCGCTCTGTCTGGCCTGCCTGCCTTCTACGGACTTTCGGCGGGCTGTTTTCTGAAGCCCCCATGCCTTCCGAAGCTTCTGAACCATTCCGCCCTTGGGTTCCGGCAATTTTGTCTCCGCCTCTATATCCGTTTCTATATTCGTCTCTGTCTTTGTTTCTATATCCGTCTCCGTCTCTATATCCGTCTCTGTCTTTGTTTCTATATCTGTCTCCGTCCCTATATCTGTCTCCGCTCTGGTCTCTTGGGACAGTTCCCCGGACTCGATTTCCTGACAAAGCAGCCTCTCCCGCCCTTTCCGGCCCGGATTCTCTTCCGTGCGGGTCTTGGACATTTCCGTGCCCGCCAAAGGCCTCTCGGTCCGGCCCGAAGTCTTTTCCGTCTGTGTCTGACGGCCCTTCATATCCGCCGATGCCTTTTCTGCCTGATTCAAAGTCTGATTTGTCGTCTCTATGGCCGGCCCTGCCTCCGCCCCATCCCTCAGTGCGGCTCCTCCCTTCTGTATGCGGTTTCTTTTGTCCTGCAACTCTGACATTGCGCCTCTCTCCCTCCTGCTGCAATCTCATATAAATCCCTTCAACGATGAAAAACATGATCATGGTAACCATTACCGAGCTGCCGCCGTAGCTGACAAGGGGCAGGGTCACTCCCGTGAGCGGAATCAGCCGGATGCCTCCCCCCACGGTCAGGAAGGTCTGGAAAATATACATGATTCCGATTCCGTACACCACTGTCTGGTAGAAGCGGTCCCTGATCCGCAGCGCCATCTTCATCATAAAGAAAAAACTGACCAGAATCACCAGAAGCATCCCTATGGCGAAGGCCACGCCCAGCTCCTCGCATACCGCCGAAAAGGTGAAATCCTCCTCCACGTAGGGGATCGTGCCAGGATTTCCCTTCAGAAGCCCCATGCCCAGCCAGTTGCCGCTTCCGATGGCAAAAAGGGACTGGGTAATGGCATACCCCTGAAAATCGATATAGCTCCAAGGATCCCTCCATGCCAGCACCCGGGTGCGGACATGGGGAAAGATCCGGTAAGCCACATAGGCCGCTCCGCTCCCTCCTGCGGCGCCCGCCAGAAGATAGAGCCAGTTCCTTGCTGCGGCCGAAACCACCAGCACATAGCCCACAAAGAAAATCAGTGCGCTTCCCAGATCCTTCGCCGTCACCAGCATCAGCACATAGGCTCCGGCCACCGCCGCCGTGCCGGCCACTCTCCCCAAGGATGCCTTGTCCCACAGCGCACCGGCCAGAAAGAAGACGAAAATAAGCTTCACGAATTCCGACGGCTGGAAGGATACCTTCCACAGCTCGATGGTGAGCATGGAGCCAAGAGTCTCGTCTCCCAGCACGAACACCGACCCCAGAAGAATCAGGCCCGCCAGCCCATAGACCCATGTGAGCTTCTTCAGGAAACGGATCTGGAGCATGAGCCACGGAATGAACAAGGAAATCAGCAGCGAGATCAGCACGATGACATACTGCTTCACCGCCTTCTGAAAGGAGATCCTTGAGATGACACAGATCCCCACCCCCAGAAGCATCCCCATGTTGTTCAGCAGAAGCTTGTTGGCATTCTCGTACAGCAGCGGCACCACGAGAACCAATCCCACCAGAAACACCTGCATGAAAAGATATAGAAACGCATAATCCACATTGCTGCTCACCAGTGCCAGATCCAGAAACATAAGGAGTTGGCTTGTGAACAGAAACAGGTTCTGCAGCACATATAGGAAGCCCTTCTTCTCCAGCCTGTCCGTAAGGCTGCAGAAGCCGCACAGGGCATACAGCCCCATCAGCACAGGCAGCGCATATTTAGATATCTCTGTAACATATTCCCGCATCTGATCTGTCCCTTATCTAGATTTATCCTAATTTTTCCTGATTGTTTCAGCCGGCTCTGCATTTTTTCGACCGATTCCACTCCATAGCCGTCTCTTGATCTACGGCAGGCACACTGCGGCCAATCCCTGCCCACAGCCGGCAGGCAGCCTTCCGGGAAGTCCCCGTCTCCGGCATCTTTCCCGGCCCCTCTTCCGTGCCCGGGCTATCACTCTACGCCCCGTTTTTCATGCCCCAGGGTATGCTCCCCTTCCCGAAAGTCGGCACCCATGAGGAAGGAGTCCAGAATCCGCCCTACCTCCCCCGGCGCTTCCAACGTGAAGTCGATACGCAGATCCGCCCTTCCCTTCCATTTCGGAAGCTCCTTCCATAAGGACAATGGAACACTGTTGTAAATGATGTTCATACAGTGAAGGCAGTTTACCACCACCGGGAACTCTTTCTTATATCTGTCCTGCAGCGTCATCTGGGATATGCCGTTCTTATTGCACCTGCCGGCTGTCCGCTGCAGGCAGTTCGCCGTAAGCATCATGGGGATCCTGCCATAGACCACCTTCTCCCACGGACAATTTCCCCGTGGGTCGTTGTCCCACGGCTTGTTTTCGTTCAGCTTGTCTTCCCATGAATTGCCTCTGCCCGGTTCCTGACGGTCTTTTCCGGACGTCCCCTCTGTATCAAGGAGCGCCCTCTGCTCTCCGGCATTCAGCTCATAGGGAAGGCAGAATCCCTCCACCAATGAGGACAGCTCCTCCTTGGCCAGATGATTCCATACATATACTCCCGCATCTGCCC
>CANOFQ010000285.1 GCA_947565325.1 uncultured bacterium | reverse complement strand
ATGATTTGTATTATAAGGCGGGGGACATATCAACGACACGTTTCTGATGAAGACAGATATGGGTTATAGCTACATATTGCAGGGAATCAATACGGCTGTCTTTAAAAATGCGGAGGCGCTGATGCGCAACATCGTTCTGGTGACGGATTTCCTGAAGAAGAAGATCGCTGGAAGCGGGGGGGATCCTCTGCGGGAGACCTTGAGCGTGGTCATGACCAGAGACGGCAAGACTTTTTATAAGGAGGGAGACGGCTATTGGAGGGTTTATACCTTCATTGACGGCACGGTGACCTATCAGACCTGCGAGAATCAGGAGCAGTTTTATGCCAGTGCCTGCGCTTTCGGGCATTTCCAGAAGCTGCTGGCAGATTTCCCTGCTGAGACGCTGTCCGAGTCCATTCCGAATTTCCATAATACCAAGTCCCGCTATCTGGATTTCGAGACGGCGGTGGCCGCCAATGTCTGCGGCAGGGCGGCTTCCGTTCAGGAGGAGATCGCCTTCGTGAGGGCGCACAGGGAGTTTGCCGCCACTCTGGTGGATATGCAGGAGAGCGGGGAGCTGCCTCTGCGGGTCACTCACAACGACACCAAGCTGAACAACGTGCTGTTTGACGAGAAGACGGGGCGGCCTCTTGCGGTGGTGGATCTGGACACGGTGATGCCGGGCCTTTCCATAAACGATTTCGGTGACAGCATCCGTTTCGGAGCCACCTATGCGGCGGAGGACGAGACGGATCTGGATAAAGTGAAGTTTGAGATTGAGCTTTTTGAATGTTATACCAAGGGCTTTCTGGGGGAGTGCGGCGCACTGCTGAGTGACAACGAGAAGAAGATGCTTCCCGTAGGGGCCATGATGATGACCTTCGAGTGCGGGATGCGTTTCCTCACGGACCACCTGAACGGGGATACCTATTTCAAGATCCACAGGGAGAACCACAACCTTGACCGCTGCCGCACTCAGTTCAAGCTGGTGAAAGAGATGGAGAACGCCAGAGAGCAGATGGACCGGGTGGTAAAAAAATACTGCTGATAGAAATGCCGGCAGAAGGAACAGCGGAAAAGGGCAGAGAAAAGAACGAAGACAGAGAAGACAGGGAGTGCAGGAATAGAGGAGACGCACCGGCGACGGCTGGTGCGTCCCTTTTTGGCTGTGCCATTTGCTGCCGTGCCTCACATGGCGCCTTATGCGGTAAATGAAACGGATAAATAAAGCCGCCGGACAGTTTTGGTTTGCACTTTGCCCTGAAAGATGCTACACTGAAACATATTGAAGGATTTGGTTCGGACAGTACGGTGCAGGGGGTGACCGCAGGATGGAGAAGTGGTACGTGGCGGCGAAAAAGGCAGATTTCGAGGCGTGGGCGAGGCGGTTTCACATTGATCCGGTATTGGCCAGAATTCTGAGGAACAGGGATCTGACCACGGAGGCAGAGGTGGAGCGGTTTCTTATGGGGAAGCTGGAGGACTGTCATTCTCCGTGGCTTCTCAAGGATATGGACAGGGCGGTAGAGCTGATCATGGAGGCTGTGGAGGAGAGGAGCCGCATCCGGGTCATGGGTGACTATGACGTAGACGGCATCTGTTCTTCTTACATACTCACAAAGGGACTGCAGCTGCTGGGAGCCTCTGCCGACACGGCCATACCCCACCGTATCCATGACGGCTACGGCCTCAACGACAGCCTGATCGAGGAGGCCAGACAGGATGGGATAGGCATGATCGTGACCTGCGACAACGGGATCGCCGCAGCGGACCAGATTGCCCTTGCAAACTCTTACGGCATGAAGGTCATTGTCACGGATCACCATGAGGTTCCCTTTGAGACGGCTGAGGTACAGGACGGGGAAGAGCCCGGGGGAGGCGGAGACGGACGGACGGTGCGGCGTGAGCTGCTTCCGCCTGCACTGGCGGTGATCGATCCCAAGCAGGAGGGCTGCAGCTATCCCTTTTCCGGCATCTGCGGAGGACTGATCGCCTATAAGCTCGTCTGTGCGCTGGCAGAAAAGACAGGGTGCGGGGAACTGACGGATGCCTTGGGCGAATTTCTGGAATTTGCGGCTCTGGCAACGGTGTGTGACGTGATGGAGCTCAGGGACGAGAACCGTATCGTGGTAAAGGAGGGGCTCAGATGCCTTAAGGATACAAGGAACAAGGGCCTGCAGGCGCTGATGCAGGTGAACGGCATAGAGCCTGAGCGGCTTGACGTCTATCATCTGGGCTTTATCATCGGGCCCTGCCTGAACGCCACCGGAAGGCTGGACACGGCGGTGCGGGCGCTGGAGCTGCTGCAGAGTCGGACGAAGGCGGAGGCCATGAGCGCTGCCACGGAGCTGAGGGAGCTCAACGACAGCCGGAAGAACCTGACCCAGCGGGGAGTGGAGCAGGCGGAGCGGCTGATCAGGGAAAAGCATATGGAGGGGGACAAGGTTATGGTGATCTTTCTCCCGGAAGTGCACGAGAGCCTTGCGGGCATCATAGCAGGGCGGATCAGGGAGCATTACAATCATCCGGTGTTCCTTCTGACCAGAGGGGAGGAGGGAGTCAAGGGCTCAGGGCGCTCCGTGGAGGGGTATCATATGTATCAGGCCATGACGGAGGTGAAGCAGTATTTCACCAAGTTCGGCGGACATGCCATGGCGGCAGGGCTTTCCATGCGGGAGGAGGATGTGGAGGATCTGCGGAGGGAGCTGAACGCAAGGTGTGCTCTCGGGCCGGAGGACTTTGTGCCGAAGATACATATCGACGTCCCCATGCCGATGGACTATGGGGACGAGGGTCTTGCGGATCAGCTGGAGCTTCTGGAGCCCTTCGGGGTGGGAAATCCCAAGCCTCTCTTTGCCCAGAAGGAACTGGTCTTTTTGTCAGGCTACAAGATGGGGGCAAATAAGACCTGCGCCAGATATAAGGTGCGGACACAGCAGGGGGCGGAAAGGCAGCTGGTGTATTTCGGGGATGTGGAGGCGTTCGGGAGCTTTCTGGATGAAAAGTTCGGTGCAGGCAGTCAGAATGCGCTGTACGGCGCAAGGGGCGGATTCCTTGTCTCTGTTGCGTACCAGCTGGGAAAGAATACATATAAGGGCAGGACGGAGCTGCAGTACGTGATGCGGTATTATCTATAAGATAAGACAAGGCAGCGGCATTTGCAGAGTGCGTGGAGAATGAGAGCTATCGGAGGAGGTGCTTTTTGTGGGTTTGCTTTTCAGGGTACTTATCGAGCTGTTTGGATTTGTCCTTTTTTCGCCCATCTATGCTGTAGATGCGTTTTTTGAGTATAGTGAGGGGGTCAGAGAGGAATCGGAGGAGTATGTCAGACCGACTTTTGCGGACTGGGGCGGAGGCCAGGTGATGACCTCCGTGGGAGAGGTGTGCTTTCCGGTCTTTATGGTGGAATTTCAGGATGCGAAGTACCGGGACAAGATGGTGGGGCAGGAGGAGATCGACAAGTGGATATTCAGCGGGGCGGACAGTGTGTCCGATTATTATGATGTTTCTTCCCATGGGCGGCTGAAGATGGAAGGAGATGTCTATTTCTATACGGCGCAGGGAGACATAGCGGACTATGAGGACGGCGAGGCGCTGGAGGGGCTGATTCTGGAGATATTCGAGTATTATGACGATGAGGTGGACTTTTCCCGGTATGACAGGAACGGCGATTTTGTCATGGACTGTCTGATCTTGTCAGTGCCAAGAGGCGGAGATGCGGATTTCTGGTGGGGAGCCACCCATTATTGGTATTATAACTGGGAGTATGAGATCGACGGTGTCTCTATGATGCATTACATCATAAACGATGAGCAGCCCTATCCAAACGAAAAGAGGTATTTTCTGGGGACGCTGGAGCATGAGCTTGGACACTGCCTGGGTCTTCCGGATTATTATAAGTATAATTATGTGGGGATGGACTTTGAGGGGCTGAACGGCATCGCAGGCAAGGAACGCATGGACGATTCCGAGGGGGACTTCTGCCAGTTTTCCAAGCTTCAGCTGGGGTGGCTGAAAAGGGAGCAGGTTCAGATCATGCCAGATGATGCGGACAAGGCCACCTTCTACCTGCCTCCCGTGAAGGACGGGGGATGTCTTCTGGTTTTTCCCAAGGGAGAGAGACCGGATTTTCAGGGAGAATATTTCGTGGTGGAGTACAATACGCCGGAGGGGCTCCAGAAAGGGCTGTTCAGGGAGGGAGGCGTCCGTATCCTCCATGTGCAGGCGGAGCTCATAAAGGATGAGGGTGGGTATTATGAATATAAGTACAGCAATTTCAGTCCGTACTATGACGAATCCAATAAAGGAATCAGGGTGCTGAGGCTGGTGAACGACGGCAAGGGATTCTACCGGGAAGGGGACGTGGCTACCTTTGAGAATACCGGCGGGGAGAAAGGGAACTTCGGCTGGTATACGGAGGACGGGGGGATCCGGGATCCTGGGTTCAGTGTCCGGATCGGAGAGCAGCAGGCCAACGGTTATATGGAGGTGGAGATTCTGCGGGATAAAGAATAGCTTCCTATGTGTTTATTATCTTTTTGGGATTGCTTAATGCTGAAGAGTATGGGGAGTACCAT
>CANOFQ010000284.1 GCA_947565325.1 uncultured bacterium | reverse complement strand
ATATCATCTGTCCAACTTTCAGAACGGGTACCGCACCTCCCGAAGCAAGAGCCGTCGCTGACAATGTGAAATCCTTCTTTCATGTCGCAATCACCTTCCATACATCATTTCTACGTACTTTTCTCTTGCCTGATTCCTGTCTGTTCCCTGCTGCTCTCATCAGCACATATGCAGATGTTCCCTGACACAACGGCACAGAGCGTTTTCCTTATATTGATGTATAGAATACCACTTCCTGGCAAAAAAATCAACATGCTATCTCTTCTTTGACACTTTTTATAGTATTTTCATCTTTTTCATATAGTTTCCATAACCGCATTCGGCGCAGTCCCTTCTCCGCCGCCCCTTCTTTCCCGGCATTCAGCACAGTTCAATCTGCACGAAGCTTTTCTTTCCCACCTTCAGCACGTCCCCCGTCCGCACCGGCTCCTCCAGAGCGTTCACCGTCTCTCCGTTCTTCTTTACGCCGCCCTGCGCAAGAAGTCTTCGGAACTGGCTGCCGCTGGTCACCAGACCTGCGCTCACCAGAGGATGGATACAGTCGTATAGGTTTCCTCTCTCCATCACCACGAACAGTGCGTCCACCTGCTCCGGCACCGCCTTGTTGGTGAAGGCCTCCTGAAAGAACTTCTCTGCGTCTTTCGTCTCCTCCTCACTGTGGTAGAGTCCCGTAATGGCCTTGGCCAGAAGCAGCTTGCTTTCCTTCGGGTTGCAGCCGTCTGCCAGCTGTTCCTTGATCCCGTCCAGCTCCTCCGGCAGAATGTCCGTGGCCAGCTCGAAATATTTCACGATCAGATTGTCCGGCACCTCCATGACCTTGGTGAACATGGTTCTGGCATCCTCGCAGATCCCGATGTAATTGCCCAGACTTTTGCTCATTTTCTCTTTTCCGTCGATCCCCTCCAGCAGAGGAAGGAACAGCGCCGCCTGAGGCTCCTGCCCCCGCTCTCTCTGGAGCATCCTGCCCATCAGTACGTTAAAGGTCTGATCCGTGCCCCCCAGCTCCAGATCCGCCTGCAGCTCCACGGAATCGCAGGCCTGCAGCAAGGGGTAAAAAAACTCATGGAGCCCGATGGGGACCCCGTTCCGAAAGCGGCTCTGAAAATCGTCCCGCTCCAGCATTCTGGCAACGGTGACGGTGGACGCCATCTCCAGAACCTCCGGCATGGTCAGGCGGCTCAGCCATTCTCCATTGTATCGCACTTGTGTCTTATCCTGATCCAATATCCGGAACAGCTGCTCCTGATAGGTTTTTGCATTGGCCAGCACCTCCTCGGAGGCCATCTTCTTCCTGCTCTTGCTCCTGTCCGTGGGATCCCCTATGGCGGCGGTAAAGTCTCCTATGACAATGACGATTTTATGCCCCAGATCCTGCAGATGCTTCAACTTCCGCAGCGCCGCCGCATGCCCCAGATGCAGATCCGGGGCGGTGGGATCCATGCCGAACTTGACAGTGAGGGGCTTCCCCGTGAGAATGCTCCCTGCCACCTTCTCCTCCAGCTCTTCCTCCCCGATCAGATCCGCCGCTCCCTGCCGGATGACACGCATCTGATGGCGGACCTGCCTTGCCAGCTCCCCATGGTCTATGGCTCCTTCTGCCCTCCTGCATTTTTCCTCATTTCTTCTTACCTCCTCATTTTTGCTTACCTCTTTCTCGCTCCCTCTTACCTCTTCCTCGTTCCTTCTTGCCTCTTCCATCGCTCTCTCCTTTCGCCGCCTATGCGGACAGATAATTTTCCAGATCCAAGCTTTGGAATCCGTCATAAACAGCCTTGCAGCGGACGCAGAATGCATTATGAACCGTTCCTTCCAGAGAGCAATGAAAATCAAAAAGCTCCCGTCCTATCAAAAGGACGAGAGCCTAAAGTCTCGTGATACCACCTTATGTTTACAGACGGCTCACACCGCCTGCCTCTTCGGGTACGTCCGTTCCTCTCTCCGCAGCCTCCAAAACAGAGCTGCCATAACATGCAGAAGCCTGCGCACAGATTCCATGGCTGATACCCTAGCACGGTAACGGGTGCGGGAACCGTCGCAGCCTACTAGCCCCTCACGGGCATTCGGTGCGAAGCTCAAAGATGTATTCACACACTGCTTCCCATGCGCCTCTCACCAACCGGCTGCTCTCTGTACGTTCCACAATGGGCTACTTCTTCTTATCATTGCTTTTCTCAATCAATCGCTTGAATATGAAATTAAATGCATTGTAAAGGAAAAACAGCCCTCTGTCAAGAAAAATTTTTCACTCTATCCTGACATTCTGCGCAAAATGGCAAATCTGGGTTCCGGCTTGTCCGGGTTAGGGAAAATCCAGAAAATCATAGTTCAGTATCTCCCTTGCCACCGGATCCATCGCCTCATGTTCTCTGAACCGCCGCACAGCATCTTCCCCGATCCTGCGGAGCTGTTCTATGACGTCTTCATCTCCCTGCCCCTTTTGCAGCTTCCTCGCCATGCCTGACGCAAAACCGCCAAGATAATAGTCTGTCTCATAGAAAAACTCACGGAAAAAGGGGGATCCCCACAGAGCCGCCAGCCCGGCGCAGACGGCCAGAGTCGCCTCCCCCTTCTCTTTCAGAGTAAGTCCCCGACAGAACCATAGTTCACTGCATTTCTTATTCACCACAAAGGCCCCCAGCTCCAGCATATTGAACCGCAGCTGTCTGGCATACTCCGGCGTATCCTTGGCAAAAAGCTGCTCCAGCTTCTGCCCGCAGGTCAGGTACCAGTTGGGAATCTCCTTTTTATACAGCGCCACGGCCTCATCCGTCCTCCCTTGGGCATGGAGCAGCTTGCCCTGCATATTGACGGCGTCCATCCGCAGGAACGCATCCTGACAGCCCTCCAAGGTTCTCCGGCAGAGAAACGGCAGCTCCTCCTGATTGGCCAGAAGCACTTCGGGGACATTGTCCGTATAGTCTCCCACCATATCCCACATGTAATAATTCATGACTCTATAGTCATTGGGATAGGCCTGATAAGCCTTCTGGGACAGCCTGACATACTCCTCTCTCCTCCCCTCCCGGAAAAGCCTGCCGTGCTCCTCCATGAAATGAACGATCTCCTCTTCCACCCGGGCGGCGTCATAGCCATCAGCTCATCGATGGACACGGCAAAATAATGGGCAAGGAGCGGCAGCAGGGAAATGTCCGGCAGCGTCTCCGCTCTCTCCCATTTGCTCACGGCAGCGCAGGAAACACCCATGGCCGCAGACAGCTGCTCCTGCGTGATGCGCCTTTCCAGACGAAGCCTCTTGATGTTTTCTCCAATATAGATATTCATCTTTACACCTCTTTTATCCGCCTTGACGGGCATCAGCTCAATAGCTTGAAATTGCCCCTTTTTCAGGCTTTGTTCCCTTCTCATACGGTTTTATCGCTTTGGAGCTTGCTCTGTAATTCCATCTTGTCCTATAATCCCATTCTATTCTGTAGTTTCATCCCGTTCTGTTTTGCAGTTCCATTATATTGTCATTTGTATTTCATGTACAGATAATCTCAGGAAAGCCTTTTTTACCTACAGTTAAAAAAATCCGTTCTCGTTTATGTATCTGCTTGGACGCTCCTCTGGCATGCCTGCCCAGCACTGAGATAACGTGCAGTTTTAATTAGCCATGCAGAATTCCTCGTACAGCCTCGCCCTGACCGCCCCGTCCTTCACGGCCAGCTTCGCATCTGCGTCCCTTCCCAGAGAATACAGCTTCTCAAGCAATGTAGCAAGTCTGGCTTCGCCGATTTTTTTACCTCTGGTCTCTCCGATTTCCTCGCCGATCATTTTGCCCCTCAGCTCTCCCCGGGCCTCTCCCCTAGCTTCCAGCATATCAATATACTCGCACATATAGACCTCCTTCCCTTCCTCTTGTCTTTTCAACAATTCCTCCACCTGATCCGTGAACCTAGTATCTCCTGTCAGAGCCTCCATCATATCGCACAAGGCCTCCACATGGACGATCTTCTGACCTTTTCGGTTCTCGAAATCTCCCTCATTCAGATAGTCCACCACGAATCCCATGTCGCTGACAAACCTTTCCCTGATCTCCCTCGGCAGACTCCGCATATGATGGATCTCAAGCTTCACATCGTCCACCTGCGCCAGCTCCTCAGCTGCCGTGCCCTCCGCCCTCAGCAGATCGTGCAGGCTCAGGGCAATCCGGGACTTTTTGTGGTTCCACTCCATCACCATGCAGCTTACGGGATAGACCGGCTTGTCCGTCCCCATCTGGGCCCTATAGGCCCCTCCCTGATAGGATGTCTTCCGCAGAACCTGACATTTCTCCAGCTCTGTCTCATTCTCTATGAAGAACTGCCGCCTGATCCTTCCGTCCTCCATCAGGTATGCGCTCACGTCTGCGAACTGACTGTGCAGCTTCTCCTTCCCCCGATAATAGCTCTCTGTGGGGGCAGGATTCAGGTTCTCCGCCCGCAGCCGCCTCTCTCCGCCATAGAACAGTGCGTTCTCACAGTCCGCAAACACATCCCCATAGGACAGCAGAATCTTTTGTGTGATGTCTTTTTCCGCCACTGGTTCCCTCCTTTTCTTTTTGCCGGGAGGTTCCCGCAGAAACGACTTCC
>CANOFQ010000283.1 GCA_947565325.1 uncultured bacterium | reverse complement strand
TATACCCGCTCAAAGGTGAGGAAGGCGCTTCCTAAGGATTTTTCCTATGTCATTGAGGAACTGATCACTGAGAAGGAGGAGATCCACGACAAGGAGGCGTATTACAATGAAATTCTACATACAATCATCAGGATCGGGAGGGCACCCCAGTTCATTGTTGCCCTGAGCCGGCTGATCCAGCGTCTTGTGATAGATCATCTCCATATTGTCGGGGACATTTATGACAGAGGACCGGGGCCCCATGTAATCATGGACACTTTGTGCTCATATCATTCGGTGGATGTCCAGTGGGGGAACCATGACATGGTATGGATGGGAGCTGCCAGCGGGCATCTGGCATGTATCGCCAATGTGGTGCGGATGGCTGCAAGGTACGGGAATCTTGCGACGCTGGAGGACGGATACGGAATCAACCTGCTGCCCTTGGCCACATTTGCCATGGAGGCCTATGAGAGGTCGAACTGTGATGTCTTCGCCATTCGGTATAATACGGATTATAATACGAAGGACCTGAGTCTGGATACCAAGATGCATAAGGCGATCGCAGTGATCCAGTTCAAGCTGGAGGGGCAGCTGATCATGCGTCACCCGGAATTCGGCATGGATGACAGGAAGATGCTGGACGGGATTGATTTCGAGAAGGGTACGGTTCGCCTCAGGGATGAAAAGGAGGGGGAATTTCATGATTATGTAATGCTGGACATGGATTTCCCTACAATTGACCCGGAGAGTCCGTTTGCTCTCACAGAGGAGGAGAGCAAGGTCATGGCAAGGCTGCAGCAGGCGTTCATGCAGTGTGAGAAGCTGCAGCGCCATGTGCGTTTCCTCTATGCAAAGGGAGGGCTGTATAAGATATACAACGGCAATCTGCTGTATCACGGCTGTGTGCCGATGAACGAGGACGGCAGCTTTGCCAGTGTGAATGTCTATGGAAAGGAATATTCCGGCAAGGCGCTGTACGACATTCTGGAATATTATGCCAGGAGAGGGTATTATTCCAAGGACAGCGGGGAGCGGGCGGCCGGTCAGGACATGATGTGGTACATCTGGAACGGGCCGGGGTCGCCTGTGTTCGGCAAGGAGAAGATGGCTACCTTCGAGCGGTATTTCGTGGCGGAGAAGGAGACGCACAAGGAGAGAAAGAACAGTTATTATCAGATGCTGGAGCAGGAAGAGACGGTGGAACGGATCCTGAGGGAGTTCGGGCTTCAGGAGGCGGATTCCCATATCGTGAACGGACATGTGCCGGTTGAGCAGATACATGGGGAATCTCCCATCAAATGCGGCGGCAGGCTGCTGGTCATTGACGGCGGTTTCTCCAGAGCATACCAGAAAAAGACGGGCATTGCCGGATATACGCTGGTCTGTAACTCCAGAGGGATGCATCTTGCCGCCCATGAGCCTTTCCAGTCGGCCCATGCCGCCATTGTGAACGAGTCTGATCTGTTTTCTCATTCCATAGAGGTGGAGACCTATCCCCGCCGGAAGCTGGTGGCGGACACGGATATCGGACGCACCATCAGGGAGAACATACTATGTCTCGAAGAGCTTCTTGAAGCCTATAGGGAAGGCACTATCATGGAAGAAGAATAGAGGGACAGAGAATTTTTGCAGCGGGACATGAGGAGGCCTGCCTCCCCTGAGCCCGCTGCGTATCATTCATGACAATAGGATTCTCGCAGAGTGCGGATTCTATTGTTTGCCGTAATAGAATTTCCGTATACAGTGTTTATTGCTTCATGAACGGAAGCTGAACCCTGGGCAGGTTATCTTGTGATCGCACCGCCCGTGCCGCCGTTAAGCTGGCCCATGCCGCCGTTTATCGAGCTGCCGCCCATACGGGAGCTGCTGCCTGTTCTGCCGGAATTACTGCCAGAGCTGCTGCCTGTTCCGCTGGAGCTGCTGTTAGTGCTGCCGGAGCTGCTGCCGGTTCCGTTGGAGCTGCTGTTAGTGCTGCCGGAGCTGCTGCCGGTTCCGCTTGGATTGCTGTTAGAGCTGCCGGAACCGCTTGAATTGCCGTTAGAGCTGTTGTTGGCCCCGCTGCCTGCGCTGGAACCGTTTCCCGTGAGGTCGTCCGTGATGTTATCGATGCCGTCCTTCACGTCGTCTACTACATTTGTGATCCCGTTGCCCAGATCGTTCGGGAGGGAATCACTGCCTTCAGTGGTGGAACCGCCGCTTTCCCTGATACCCGGGGTGTCGGACGAGGAGCCGTTTCCGGCCATGTTGCCTGACTCGCCGTCATCGTTTCTGCTGTTGGTGCAGGCAGTCGCCATGCATATGCAGGCAAGAGTCAGTCCCAGTGCCAGAGCTTTTCTGGCGCCTGCTGATTTCGTTCCTTTTTTCATAATCTCCTCCATTCTGCTGCGTAAGCTAAAAAATCAGGCCATCCGGAAGCTCTGGCCTTGGCGCAGTGCCTCCGTGCCAAAGCACAATGCACGGAATGGCTGATTTGCCTATATTGTGTGGAATCCGAGGAAAAATATGCGGGAAGAATTTTGTAAATAAGAATTCTGTAAAATAGTCTTCCGTAAAAACACTCTGTAAAATATTACAAAAATATTAAATTAACATTGCTGAAAGAAATCATTTATGGTAAAATACAAAAAGGCTACCGGAGGTGATTTTATGAGACGCAAGGGACATAAGCGAAAAAACAACCATGTGGTGATTGTGACCTCAGACGCAGTGGACGCTGGGGTAAGGAATTTCCGGATCCGACCTTGGATCCTTTAGACGATCATCCTCATATTATGTATATTCATAGGGGCGCTGATCGGCTATTTTATTTATGAGAAGGATATCTGGGAGGCCGAGCTTGAGCAGACGGCCAGACGGAATGAGGTCATCGGTGTTCTGGAGGAGGAGAAAGCGAAGCTGCAGGAGGAGATCGAGGAGCTGAACGGCCAGATCGAGGGGCTGAACGGGCAGATTGACGATCTGAACGAGGACATAAAGCTTTTGAGCAATACAGTGGATCAGAAGATGCAGGCGGAAAGTGAGCTGATCCAGAAGCTGGAGCAGCAGTCGCTGCCTTCCAAGTTCCCTCTGAACAGCGGAGCGTCCATGGATACGCCGCCGGAGGGGGAGCAGATCTGCGTGTTCAACGTGCAGTCGGGGGCGCTGGTGGTCGCTACGGCCAGCGGCACGGTCATATCGGTGAACGATGATCCGGTGTATGGACATAATGTGTGGGTGGATCACGGAAATGGCTATGTGACAATCTATAGGAACCCGGGCGAGGTAAAAGTGGAGCAGGGCAAAACGGTTACGCAGGGCACTACCCTGATACTGATTACAGATTCTAACAGCAAGCTGGGGTATCAGATCATGAAGGACGGTGAATACATCGATCCCATGGGGATGCTCAACATCAGCGGCTGATGAAAGGATGGAGGTATTTAGAAATGAAAAAGAATGAAACGCAGATCACGACAATCATCGGAATCAATGCGGAGTGCAACGGTGATTTTACGGCGGACGGTGCGATCAGGGTGGACGGCACCATAAACGGTAATGTCACCGTGACGGATATGCTGATCGTAGGAGCATCCGGCTGCATCAACGGTGAAGTGTCCGCACAGAAGGTCATCGTGGGGGGCGAAGTGTACGGCAACTTGAACGTGCCTGAAAAAGTCGAGCTGACCTCTACGGCCAGGGTCATAGGCGATATCACCACCAACGGACTTGTGATTGACGAGAACGCAGTATTTCAGGGCAATATCAACATGAATCAGGAGGGCGGAAAAAGGGCCAGACCCAATGGCAGGACCATGAGGGCGGTAAAGAAGTCTGCCAAGCTGGCAGTGGAAGAGGCGCTCAGGGAGGTAGAGGCAGACAACGCAGAAGAAGCGGATGGGGGCCTGGGATCCATGGAGTGATCCTGAGAAAGAAGTCTGCCAAGCTGGCAGCGGAAGAGGCGCTCGGGAAGGCAGACAACGCAGAAGAAGCGGATGGGGGCCTGGGATCTAAAGAATATGCGGCAATGAAAGACAGCCCGGACAGAATTGTTCGGGCTGTCTTTTATGACGGCTTTTGTTCCATACGGCCAAAGACAAGATCATACCCATCATTCCCGTAATTCAGGGATCTATTGACGCGGCTGATGGTGGCGGTGGAGGCACCGGTCTTTTCGGCGATTTCCAGATAAGTGCTGTGGTTCTCCAGCATGGAGGCTACCTCAAAGCGCTGGGACATGGAGAGCAGCTCGTTTACGGTGCACAGATCGTCAAAAAAGAGATAACATTCCTCTCGGTTCTTCAGGCACAGAATGGCATCGAACAGAGAATCTACCGCTTCGGTTTGAATTTTCTTATTCATGGTGATATACCTCGCTGTAATCTGCATAGGCAGGATTGTGTTTTCACTTCCTTGATTTTAACATACTAAAGTTATAAAGTAAAGACGTGAAAAGAAAATGCCAGCGGAGCGTGAGAGGGCGCAGGGGAGTAAAGTGATCCGCAGAACAAACGACAAAATCAGAAAATTCCCCTAGGAAATAATTTCAGGAAAGCGCCAACTTGATATTGTCATGTAGTTTTAAATACTATATAATCCTGAGTTTGACACCTAAAGCAGCAAAAAAGTCCCAGAGGCCTTGAATT
>CANOFQ010000282.1 GCA_947565325.1 uncultured bacterium | reverse complement strand
GCCAATGTTTATGGACAATCTGTAAAACTTGCGTTAAGGATTTCACAGACTTTTGTGAAAGAGTGGCAGGGGAAGCATGAAAAGACGGAGAACGGGGAAAACCATAGGAAGTATACGCAGCGGCCTAATTCCGGTGAATGGGATATTGTGGGATATGAGAACTATGAGAACAGTGAGGGAAAGGCTCCCAGTACAGTAGGAGAGCACGGAGGCTGTATGGATGCGTCGGGAAGACTGGTGCAGGAAAAGGGAATCCGGTTCACGCAGTATCGTTTTGCTTATCAGGACATCCAGAGGCAGACCAGAGACTGGCTGCAGTCAGAAGAGCTTAAGGCGCTTGCGGCCATTGCCAGAGGAGAGTCCGGAAAGGCTTCAGAGGAAATCCTTACAGGGCTTGAGAAAGATGGATATGTAGAGAGGGCAGAAGATGGATACAGGCCTGCATTCATGGTGTGCCACAAGGATACCGAGTATTCCTTGAAGGAGGAGCAGAAGGCCGAGCTGCGCCGGATCAGAGGGAAGGCTGAGGAGATCGTCTTAAAGCAGTACAATTTCAGTCATGATGTGATCATGGGAGAGCTCCCTGCCATCCTGAGGGAGGATGCCCATCAGGACACAATCGCTTTAAAGTATATATTCCAGCTCCGGGGCGCCGTGCTGGAGGAGGCGCTGCGGAAGGGCTATCTGGCTTATGACGGGAACGGAGAAAGGCGGATGCTGGGAGTGTATATGGAGATCTGACAGAGCTCGGGCGCAGATGAGGACAAAGTGGGCCGGCATGCTGCAGGAGCATAAGAGCGGGTAGGAATAAAGAGTACCGAGAGATGCGCAGAGGCGAAGATCGCTTCTGCGCATCTTTTTGGATGAAACTCTCAGGTGAAGCTATTCTGCTTTCTGAAATATGTTTTTTGAAATGATTCTATTGATGTTTTTGAAATTATCCTATTGACATTCTGTGGATTCCGTAGTATATATGTGGATATAGTTGCGAATGTGTGGAAATCAATGGAAAAGCATGGAAGTAGAACAAATACAATATAGTAATAAAACAAAGAATATAACGAATTTGCAATACATAAGAAAGACATGGGACTGCAAACGTATGAGATTGAAAACACATGAAAAACCGGATGTATGTGGGCGATGTGGATGCACGGAAAATTCAGTATATATGGGAGATGAAGCGAGTGTTCGCAGATGAGAGAAAAACAAAAATAGAAGAGATGCTGAAAAAAAATCCCTCTGTCGCCACTTCGGAATTGACGGAGCTCTTTCAGGTCTCGGTGGAGACTATTCGGAGGGATCTGGAATACCTAGAGAGTCATGGCCGGCTGAAGAGGGTTCATGGGGGCGCTATCGCCGTGGGACGGCTGCAGAACTATACCAGCCTCTCGGGAAGGGTGGAGGAGCACCGCCCGGAAAAACGGAAGCTTGCGCTGGCGGCCTGCTCTTTCATTCAAGAGGGGGATTATATTGCGCTGGACACGGGAAGCACTGCCTTGGAGCTGGCGGCGGTTCTGGGAGAGCGTTTCCGGAAGCTGACGGTTGTGACCCACTCTCTGGAGACGGCAAAGCTCCTTTCGGAAAAAGAGAATATCCGCACGGTCCTTGCGGGTGGGGTCTATCTGCCGGAGGAGAAATGTTTCTGCGGATATCTGACACTTGACATGATAAGGCAGCTGCATGTATCTAAATGCTTTATTGCCCCTTCGGCGGTTTCCCTGGATTTCGGCATCAGCGACCATATGCCGGAGCTGATCGCTGTGCAGAGGGCTTTTCTGGAGGTGTCTGATCAGGTCTATGTCTTGGCTGACAGCTCTAAGTTCGGGACCTTCGCACCGATGAAGATATGTGACCTGAGTCCTGCCTTCGTCTATATAACGGATTCCGAGCTGCCGGACGATGTTCTGGAGACATATACGAAAGCCGGGTTCCCTGTTACGAGAAGCTAATATAAAAGCAAATTCAAAAAAGAATACAGAAAGGACGGCAATTTAAATGGAAAAGCAAACAGTGACTCAAACGGAAAATGCGAGCAGGAAGGTGATCCTGATCGTGGTGGACGGCTTTCGGCCGGATGCGATGACGGGCTGCGGACACCCTTATGGGAACAGGCTGCTGGAGCTGGGGAGTTATTCTCTGGAGGCGGAGACGGTTTTCCCTTCCGTCACTTTGCCCTGCCATATGTCTCTGTTCCACAGCGTACCCCCGGAACGGCACGGGATCCTGACCAATACCTATGTGCCGCAGGTGCGGCCGGTCAGAGGGCTCTGCGAGCAGCTGAGTGCGGCGGGGAGGATATGCAGCTTTTTCTATAACTGGGAGGAACTGCGGGATCTGAGCCGCCCCTCGTCTCTGGCCTACAGCTTCTTTGTGTCAGAGTCGCTGTATCCCGGAGAGAAGACCAACGAGCTGGTGACGGAAAATGCACTTTCCTATATCAGGGAGGAAAGTCCTGATTTTGCGTTCGTATATCTGGGCCTTGTAGATATCGCAGGCCATAACCATGGCTGGATGAGTGAAGAATATATGCAGGCATGCCGGCTGTCTCTGGATGAAATTCAGAGGCTCGTGGAGGCCTTCGGTGACGAATACAGCATAATCGTTACAGCTGATCACGGAGGACACGGATGGATGCACGGAACAGAGGAGAGGGAGGATATGCTGATTCCTCTTGTCTGCATAGGGCCGGATTTTCAGCCGGGCGCCCGGCTTGGGAAAGCGGGAATCTGCGACATCGCACCTACCGTCACCGAGCTGCTGGGGGTGACGGCATCGGAGGACTGGAAGGGCAGGAGTCTGATGAAAAACAGCGGCCTATCTAAGGATACCGTATAGGGAGGAAAAAATATCCCTGAGGGAAAAAGTATTGATGGAGGAAAAAATGTTCATGGAGGAAAAATATCCATGGAAGAGGGAATGTCCAAGAAACCTAAGCAGCGGCTTTCCTGCGCTGAGGGAGGAAATGTACTTTGAGTAAGCTGACGGATAAAAAAAGTATAGGGAACATGACGTTGCTGCTGACTGTGACCTATATGGTGAGCTATATGACGAGGCTGAATTTTGGGGCAGTCATCGCAGAGATGGTGGAACGAACGGGGATGACGAAGGGCATGCTGTCCGCCGCAGTGACGGGAAGCGCCGTCACCTATGGGCTGGGGCAGCTGCTCAGCGGATACATAGGGGACCGAGTGTCGCCCAAGCGTCTTGTGTTTGGGGGCCTGCTTGTGACGGCGGCAATGAATATGCTGGTTCCCTTCTGCGGCGGACATTGGCAGATGATGGCGGTGTGGTGCGTGAACGGACTGGCGCAGGCATTCCTATGGCCTCCAATGGTAAGGCTCATGGTGGGGCTCTTCTCGGACAGTGATTATAAGAGTGCCGCCACCATGGTCAGTCTGGGAGGCTCCTTTGGCACGATGCTGATCTATCTGGGAGCACCGTTATTGATCTGGCTTTCCGGATGGCAGGCTGTGTTTGCCGTCGCCGCTGCGTCCGGGGTGCTCATGGCTTTCTTCTGGCAGAGATGCTGCCATGAGCCTGTGTCTGACGAGGCTGCTTCTGATGAAAACGGCAGTTCCCTGTCTGATGGGTCTGAATATGATAAGGCCTCCATTCTGGACATATGGCCTCTGGTGCTGCTGGTGATGTTCAGCATCATTCTGCAGGGAGCCCTGCGGGACGGTGTCACCACATGGATGCCCTCCTATATCTCAGAGACCTATAGGCTCGGAAACGAGATTTCCATTCTTACGGGAGTGGCCCTGCCGATTTTCAGCATCGTGGGCGTGAAGGGGGCCGGCATCTTGTATGGGAGGATGTTTCGCAATCCCCTGATCTGCGCAGGGGTGATCTTCGGGGCGGGGGCAGTCTTTGCGCTGGCGCTCACCTTTGTGTCGGGACGGAGCCCGGCGGCCTCCGTGGCCTGCACCGCAGTGCTGACGGGATGTATGTACGGTGCCAATCTGATGCTGGTGTCCATGGTGCCTCCCTTTTTTCAGCGATACGGAAAGATATCAACCGTGTCCGGGCTGCTGAATGCCTGCGCCTATGTGGGCAGCGCAGTGTCCACCTACGGGATCGCTGTGCTGTCTGAGAGAGCCGGATGGGCGGCCACGGTCTTCGGGTGGTTTGTGGCGGCTGTGGCAGGCACGGCACTGTGCTTTCTGGGGGCATGGATCTGGAAGAAAAAAATATAAGGAATAGATAAATAAATCTGTGAAGGACAAGGCTGAGGCCATAAGGGCAGATTGTTGTCGCCAATACAGTCAAATCAGGACCAGCGGCGCAGAAAATTCGCTTGGGGCCGGCCGGCCCGATCCGTTCCAGAATACACCGTTATAGATTTCTGCCGCCCTGATATCCAGCTCCAGAAGCCTGCCGGCATCCTCCGGCAGGCTTTTCTGCCCAGTGGTGAGCTTGGTTATAAGAGGGACGGAGGAGTGCTCCTTGACGGCGGTAAGCAGAGGCTGTGCCTTCCTCCGAAACCCCAGCACCCTGGCGTAGGCAGCATAGTCGCAGGACAGTCCCAAGGCCATATGCTCTTTTTCGATGCCAAGGAGGATATGCAGGAGACACCGGCTGATTCTGGAATATGTCAGATTTCGTGTCTTTAAAATTTGAGAGAATGACTCATAGGTTGTGAAACACCCCAGCATTT
>CANOFQ010000281.1 GCA_947565325.1 uncultured bacterium | reverse complement strand
TCCACCGGAATGGACTGGTACGTTTCATAACTCTCTCCCCGCTCCAGACTTCCCTTCCTTATAAAAGATTTCTTCTGTAATCTCCCTGAGGGGCCTATAGTCGTCATCGCTCATAATGAAGACCTGATCAATTATAGCATGTCCGATGGCCCTTGTGCGCAGGAAAATATTGCGTGCGGCATGATCCTCCGGCAGCCTGGCCCCCTCCAGCAGGACACTGTCTGTGAGATACAGGATCCGCAGCCTTCCGCCGTAGGCCTCCCTGACCTGCGCCTCCATGGCATCCGGACAGCAAAGCACCACCTCTTTGATAAAGGGCATGAAATTCTCTATAAAGGGCAGGCTCCTCAGAAAGTCCTCCGCTCTGGCCGACAGCATGACCATCTGCTTCACTTGGGCAGCTTCGGATATATCCGAATTTTCCCTTTCTGCCACGTGATCCTTCAGGGCCATGGCTACCTGTTTTAATGTCTGATCCTTCAAAGCCGTGCCGACCCTTTTCTCTCCCAATTCTTTCAGAGCCGCACCGACCCGCTCCGCCACCTGATCCCAGCCTACCGCCTTGTACCCTTTCAGGGAATCTCTTATCCGTCGGTATTCGGGCTCCTGATCCGCCTCCCGCACCGCACGGATCAAGGAAGCGGACTCTCTGGCAGAAAAATATCTGCAATAGGCTCCCCCCACCTCCCGCAGCACCGGATGGTCTGAGGCCAGCACCGGAATCCCCCTGCCGCAGGCCTCCACCACAGGGAGCCCGAAGCCCTCCGTAAAGCTGGGAAAAACCACAAACCTACAGTGCTGATACAGAAATTCAATATCTCCGTCCGACGCATCCTCTATCCAGTGCAGCCGGCTGTCTATCTGCCCATGGCTCCGTATCCGCTCCGCCGTCTCCTGCACATTCCAGCCCTGCCGCCCTGCAATAACCAAATGCCACCCCTCGGAAAACAGCGCCTCCTCCATGGCATCCAGTACAAGCCCGTGGTTCTTGCGGGGCTCCACGGTGCCCACCATCAGCAGAAATTTCCCTCCCGCAGCAATCTCCGCCAGCCTTTTTCCGGGCCTATACTCCCTCTGCTCCCGGAAATCCGTTCCCAGCCAGGACACTGCGCAGGGCGCAGGATTCTTTACCCCGATCTGTTTCATGAAATCCTGCAGATACCCTATGTTCGTCCGGGTGGAAGAAATGAACAGATCCCCGTAGGTGACGCAGGCCGTCATATACCCCAGAAAGGCGCAGACCGTTTCCGCCGCCGCATACTCCGGCCACATAATAGGAATCAGATCCTGAAAAAATACCGCAATTTTGACTCCTCTGGCCTTCAGCTCGGGATACAGCGCCATTCGGTTACAGCGGGAATGCCACACACTGTCCATCTCCAGAAACACGCTGCCATGGGGGAACTCCCGCAGGCCGATCCTCTGTTCGGTGCGGATCCCTTCCCTGTCCCCATGGCTGTCCCTATGTCCAGCCTTGTCTCTACGGCCAGCACTGTCCCCATTGCCAGCCCTATCTCCATGGCCAGTTCCACAGCCGTCCCTAAAGTATGCCAAAAAAGCCGGAAGGGAAAGCACACCGAACTTATCCTCCGACTCCTCATACTCCAACAGCACCAGCTCCAGTTCCCCATCGGCTGCCAGCCTTGCGGCCACCTCCCGCACCACCCTCTGGATGCCGCTCATGAAGCGCACATGCATCAGGTTACTCACATCTACGTATATTTTCAAACCATGACACCTCTCATGCTCTTCCGTTCTCTCATTGAAACCAATTGAAAGTAATCATACGCCGACCGGCTGAATCTGCCAGCGGAAAGCACAAAACTACAGCGCCGCCAATCCCTGTTTCCCCTATTCATGCCTTGGCATCACCATGTCTGAGGTCAGCTTCTGAAAAACAAAATCAGCCTCTGAGAAACAGCCTCATGGCCAGCTTCTTCAGGCGGATCTTGGCACCCAGCGGAAGCCTGCGGCTGAACTTGTAGCCAAGGCTCCAGATCCTCTGCTTCAGACTCCTTTTCATGCAGTCCCGCCCATCATCCTCATCTGCATAAATATTGTTCCGCATCACCAGCCCCTTGGCAGACACCTCCGGATCCTCCGACAAGGCATCCAGCACCGCCTTGCGGTAGGCCCATTCGGTGGGACGGGCTTCCGATTCCCACGATTCCCACTTCTGAAGCGCCTCCTGCTCCGGCAGATGCCCCAGCAGGCCATAATATGCCATCTGCACGAATTCCGTGGGATCTGCCTCCATCAGGTCTCTTATGTCCAGAACCCCCGGCGTACAAGTATTCAGGTACTGCGCCACCCGCTGGCTGGGAAGCTGTCGGCCACCGTCAGCAGCAGCGAGGTTTTGTTGTACTAAGGTGTGGGCCCGAACGAAGTTATCTCGTAAGATATCCACTGCTCCACCTCCTGCCTGTTTTCCAAATTTCTCGAATACTCTTTTGTTTCTAAGGTTTTCTCTTTGTGCCCACTGTAAAACGCTCTCCAATTACGCTCTATCCCTAAGCCTCTCCCATTTATAGTACAGTCGGCACAAGCCGTATGCTTTATATTTTGTTGCCCGGAGGATGCGAATTTTTTTGTTTTCCATCTGGCAGTACCTCTCTGGATACAAGGACTTTACTCTCTCAATAAATGTTTCAAGCTTCTGCCTCACTTCCCTGCTGCCCGGAAGGAATAAAAGCCTATGGATATAGCCACAATATATGAGCACGATCAGTCTCTCTGCCAACTTTCTATTTTCGGTTTCCTGTAATAGATCGTAAAATGTGTCTACATCAGAAATTACTTTTGTAAAATCATCAATATGTCTCTTGAGACCGGCAATGCTGACGCTTTGCCCCTCCCGTCCGATACGATACTGGTACAAATCAATGGGATAGTATATTACTGTTTTAGCGTAAGAAGCTCCATATATCACATACTCGTTGTCTGTATAAAAACAATGCTCCGGCACCGGCACCGGTATCTTTCTCAGAATACTCGTCTTATAGCAGATGCCATGCATTGCCAGCTGTTCTGCCACATCTTGCAACTCCATCGCTGGAAATTGTTCTCTTTCCTTCAGACTGCCATACTGATGCACCTTCCTATTCCGGCCGTCTTCGCAGACTTCTGTATAGTCTGTCAGCACCATATCGCTGTCACAGCCCAGCAAATTTTGCACCATCTTCGCCAGTGTCTGGGAATCGTACCAGTCATCCCCGTCCAGCAGTTTAAAATATTTTCCCTTAGCCGCTCTTATTCCTTCGTTAATCACAGAACCATATCCACCGTTGGGCTTATCAATCACCCTGAACACTTCCGGGTATCGGTACGCATAATCTCTGGCGATAGCTGCGGTACGATCCCGTGAACCATCATTCACTATAATTACCTCGTAATTTTTCTGTAGCTCACAGTCCTCTATCACGCAAGAACGGAGTGCGTCATCCAAATACGCTTCGACATTGTATGCAGCTATAATAATCGACAATACTTTATCCATTTGATATCCTCCGATTTGTAATACGTCCCTCTTTTAACAGCTTTATCTGATAGAACAGCCGCAACAAGCCATAGCTCCCTATTGCAGTTATACCTATGGCAACCCTATATAAAGGCCGAACTGCCCCATAAGGGAAATTTTTCAATGCCCTGCGAACTGGCTCAAAATGTCTTACCCGCAGATAATCCTCTCTGCGCTTACCATACGAATCAGGATTCTGCGGATTCAGCATGTCTCTCTGTACACTTTGAAGCAAATTTTTTAATACGAATACTTGATATTGGCGAGTAGCTTCCTCGTTTCCTATTTTTTCCACTTCTGCCCCCATAGCTTTTATTAATCGGCAGAACCTCTCGGTTGTATGCACGTCATACCGTTGTGTCACTGACTCCGGGTTGACCCGATAATAATACCCTGTGCAGTCAATAACTCTTACACGCTCTACATACTGCAGCAACTGAAAATTGAACAGTGCATCTTCTCCCCATGTCACAGTTTTGTCAAAAACAATCCCCCATTCCAGCAGTTTTTCCCTCTTTATAAACTTTGTGACAGGCGCCACAAACGAAACGGTATCCGGAAATTTAGGAGAAGCTTGATAAGCCTCCTTATCCAGAAGCCGCATCCGCAATTCCCACAATTCATTTCCTGTCAAGGAATATACTCCACGGTCGATCCATTCCGGCTCCTTATTGTTTATCATCATTTGATAGCCAAAACAGTTCACTTCTGCCAAATCATCTATCTGGCATATAATCCGGCTTTCAAACTGATCCGTCAGACAGTCATCTCCGTCCACAAAGCATACCCATTCTCCCTTGGCAAGCATAAGACCATTATTGCGAGATGCAGATACGCCTTGGTTTTCCTGCGTGACCACATGCACTCTTCTATCCATCTCTGCATACTTTTGACATATCGCCGGACAAGAATCCGTGGATCCGTCATTTATCAGCAATATTTCAATTTCGGGATTTTTTATCCGGCAAATGCTCTTCACACAGTCATCCAGAAAAGCTGAGACATTATAGATAGGTACGATAAAGCTAATATAAATCGAATTATCCATTCTCACTCAACCTCGCATACTATAACCATAATGGCAGCATTCCATTATGGTTATAGTATGCGAGGTTGAGTGAGAATGGATAATTCGATTTATAT
>CANOFQ010000280.1 GCA_947565325.1 uncultured bacterium | reverse complement strand
GTCATGCAGTCTGGTTTCACGGCAAGTGAAATCGTTAAGCAGTATAAATCCGAGACGCAGCATGGCATATCCCAGGGGAGCCGCCTGAACAAGGCAGGCCGCTAAGATATGCCGACGTCTTCCCATAATCTTGATTTGCCGCCTATAACCAATTCTCAAGGTTCTGAATCAGATTCTGAAACCTATGGCTACTCCACCAACACCGGATTCTCCTCCACCACCCAGGGCAGACCGTACTGGTTCAGGGCCTCCATGAAGGGATCCGGATCAAATTCCTCCACGTTGAACACTCCCGGCCTCTTCCATGTTCCGTTCATCACCAGCATGGCCCCGATCATAGCGGGCACCCCGGTGGTGTAGGAGATGGCCTGAGAGCCCAGCTCCCGGTAGCACTCCTGATGGTCGCACACATTATAAATATAGATGCTCTTCTCCTTCCCGTCCTTCACACCGGTGAAGATACAGCCGATATTGGTCTTGCCCACCGTGCGGGGGCCAAGGGACGCAGGATCCGGAAGCAGCGCCTTCAGGAACTGGATGGGCACGATCTCCCTGCCCTGAAATGTCACGGGATCCGTCCGCAGCATCCCCACGTTCTCCAGACATTTCATGTGGGTCAGATAGCTCTGGCCGAAGGTCATGAAGAACCGGATCCTCTTGACGCCGGGGATGTTTCTGGCCAGGGACTCAATCTCCTCATGGTGCAGCAGATACATGTCCTTCCTGCCCACCTGAGCAAAGTCGTACTCACGCTTGATCTCCATTGGCTCGGTCTCCACCCAATGCCCGTCCTCCCAGTAGGAGCCGTTGGCGGATACTTCCCTGAGGTTGATCTCCGGGTTGAAGTTGGTTGCAAAGGGATACCCGTGATCGCCGCCGTTGCAGTCCATGATATCAATGTAATGGATCTCGTCGAAGTAATGCTTCAGAGCATAGGCCGAAAAAACACTGGTGACCCCGGGGTCGAAGCCGCTGCCCAGAAGGGCCGTGATGCCCGCCCTCTCGAAGCGCTCTCTGTACGCCCATTGCCATGAATAGTCAAAATAGGCCGTGAAGCCCTGCTCCCTGCAGCGCTTTTCATAGACTGCCCGCCACCCCGGATCCTCCGTGTCCTCCGCCTCATAATTTGCCGTGTCGATATAGTCCACTCCGCAGGCAAGACAGGCATCCATGATGGTCAGATCCTGATAGGGCAAAGCCAGATTCAGGACGGCCTTGGGGGCCTCCCTGCGAATCAGCGACGTCAGCTCCTCCACGTCGTCCGCATTCACCTGCGCCGTGGTGATCCTTGCGGCGGTGGTTCCCTCCAGCTTTTCCCGCAGCGCATCACACTTGCTCACCGTGCGGCTGGCAATACAGATCTCCGAAAAGACTTCCGCCCTCCTGGCGCACTTCTGGATGGCCACGGAGGCCACGCCCCCGCAGCCGATAATTAGAATTTTAGACATCTTCTTCCTCCCGGCATATTTTTGGTTTCTATATATTTATCCGTTCCAATATGTTTATCCAATCCCGTATGATTGCTTTTGTTTCTATTGTTTATCCATTCCCGTATGATTGCTTTTGTTTCTATTGTTTATCCATTCCCGTATGATTGCTTTTGTTTCTACTGCTTATCCATTCCAGTATAATTGCTTTTGTTTCTATTGCTTATCCATTCCCGTATGATTGCACCTCACGCTTCCTGCCTTTGAATGCCATTCCTCATGCCGCACCCCTCAACGGATCTCCACCTTCCGCAGCAGCTTCTCCACATAGGCGGGCAGGCAGAAGGCTCCCTGATGGAGTCTGGGCGTGTAATATCTGGTGTCCAGCCCTCTGGCCAGCCATCTCTCGCTGTCCAGATCGTGCACCGGATGGTATCTCTTGGAGGCAAAGCCGAAGAGCCAGTGCCCCGAGGGGTAGGTGGGAATGTGGGCCTGATACACCCTGCTTATGGGAAAGCTCTCCACGATGCGCCTATGGGCCCGCATGCAGGCCATGGCGTCCGCCTCATAAAAGGGGCTCTCATGCTGGTTCACCATGACGCCGTCCTCCCTGAGCGCCTTGTAGCAGCTTCCATAGAACTCCTTGGTGAACAGGCCCTCTCCCGGTCCGAAGGGATCCGTGGAGTCTACTATGATCAGATCATATTCGTTCTCCTTGCGCCGCACGAACTTCAGGCCGTCCTCGTAGTAGATGTGAAGTCTCTCATCATTCATGCCGCAGGACACACGGGGCAGGTATTCCCTGCATACTTCCACTACCTGCCGGTCTATCTCCGCCAGATCGATCCTCTCTATCTCCGGATACTTGACCAGCTCCCTGACCGCCCCGCCGTCCCCCGCACCGATGACCAAAACGCTATGCACATTGGGATGCACCGCCATGGGAACGTGGACGATCATCTCATGGTATATGAACTCGTCCTTTTCCGTCAGCATCACGAAGCCGTCCAGCACCAGAAAACGCCCCAGCTCCGGCGACTCAAAAACATCGATCCTCTGAAATTCACTCTCTCCGCTGTAAAGCTGCTTCTCCACCCGGACGGAAAGCTTCACGTCCGGCGTATGTGGCTCCGAAAACCATAATTCCATACCTGCACCTCCTATTCCGGTTCCGCAATGCGCCAGAAGGCGCATCGCACCTGCGCTGTAGCCATTCCTCCGGCACCCCTTCGGCTCCTGCCGTTTCCGGTTCCGCATGCGTCTTCCGACATTGCGCCTATACTGTACCCGTTCCAAAAAGCAGGCTACATCCATTCTTCCTTCAGCACGTTCAGGCGGTCTATGCCCGGATCCTCCGGCCCTGTCATGGAGCAGCCCTTCTCCTTCGCATAGACAATATACTCCAGTATCTGGGGTGTGATCTCCTCCCCCGGCGCCAGAATGGGAATTCCCGGAGGGTAGCACATCACGAACTCGCTGCACACTCTTCCCTTCGTCTCCATAAGAGGCAGGGACTCCTTTTCGGCATAGAACGCATTCTGAGGGGATACCGCCACCTTGGGCTCGATGTATTCCTGAGTGTACATCCCCGTGTTGTCCCGCCCGTATTTGCGCCGGATCTCCACCAGAGCCCCCAGCAGCCGCTCCATGCCCCGCTCCCTGTCACCAATGGAAATATACGCCAGCACGTTGGCAATGTCCCCCAGCTCCATCTGAATGTCGTACTCGTCCCGGAGCAGGTCATAGACCTCGATCCCGGCCAGCCCGATGCCTAAAGTGTTCACGGTCAGCTTCGTCCTGTCGAAATCGTAAATACTGTCCCCGTTGACCAGCTCCGAGGTATAGGCGTAATATCCGCCGATCTGATTGATCTCCCCTCTGGCATACTCCGCCAGCGCCGTCACCTTGCGAAACTCTGCCTGCCCTCTGAGAGCCAGATTCCTGCGGGAGACATCCAGACTGGCCAGCAGAAGATATGACGCACTTGTGGTCTGTGTCAGATTGATGATCTGCCTCACATAGCCCGGGTTCATGGAGGGCCCCGTGAGCAGGAAAGAGCTCTGGGTTAGGCTCCCTCCCGACTTATGCATGCTCACCGCCGCCATGTCCGCCCCCGCCGCCATGGCGGACACGGGCATGTCCTCCCCGAAGTAGAAATGGGTTCCGTGGGCCTCGTCCGCCAAAACCTTCATGCCATGGGCATGGGCCAGCTTCACGATGCTTTTCAGGTCGGAACAGATGCCGTAATAGGTGGGATTGTTCACCAGCACCGCAACTGCGTCAGGATGCTCCAGAACAGTCCTCTCTACCTGAGACACCCTCATGCCCAGAGCGATGCCCAGCTTTTCGTCCATGTCAGGATTCACGTAGATGGGGATGGCGCCGCTCAGCACCAGCGCATTGATCACGCTCCTATGCACGTTCCGGGGCAGAATGATTTTATCGCCCTTCTTGCAGACGCTCAGCACCATGCTCTGCACCGAGGAGGTGGTGCCTCCTACCATCAGAAATGCATAAGCCGCACCGAAAGCCTCCGCCGCCAGCTCCTCCGCCTCCCGGATCACCGACACGGGATGGCAGAGGTTGTCCAGAGGCTTCATGGAATTCACGTCTATCCCCACGCACTGCTGCCCCAGCAGCGCCGTCAGCTCCGGATTGCCTCTCCCCCGCTTGTGCCCCGGCACATCGAAGGGGACGATCCGCTCCTTGCGAAATTCCTCCAGCGCCTGAAAGATCGGCGCCCTTGACTGATCATAACGTCCCATTCTCATAATTTTTTCTATTCCAGTTCCGCATCTCCTAATGCTGTGCCACTTTCTGGGAAGCATTTCCGGCCGCAGGTACAGCGTCCGCAAATCCTTCCGGGCACAGCCTTCTCCGATGCTGTTTCCAGTTCCGCATCTCCTAATGCTGTGCCACGCAGTCTCTTGGTCAATGCTCAATATATATTTCTTCCGCTGTAAATCTCTATCATCTCCCTGCGCAGGTTGTCCATGATCTCCAGCCTCAGCTTAGGGGGCAGCTCATACACGTCGCTGTTGAACAGATAATTCTGCAGATCGATCTCCTTGATCAGCATCTTGGTGTGGAAAATGTTCGCCTCATACACGTTAATGTCCACCGCATCGTATCTGCGCAGGGTCGCCTTGTCGATGAATTCCTGTATGGATGTGATCATAGCAGATCTGCGGGATATGGATGCAGAGGAAACGGCACATATACTGACCGGAAATCAATC
>CANOFQ010000279.1 GCA_947565325.1 uncultured bacterium | reverse complement strand
CCATGATCACGTGGAAATATTTTCCGTTCTGCAGGGCAGCATCACGGTACAGATCATGGGGCAGAGACGCAGACTGACGGAGGGGGACTGTGCGATTGTGTTTCCTCAGGAGATACACAGCTACCATACCCCCCAAAACAGCCGGTCGAGACTGTATATATTCGAGGATTCCCTTGCCGGTATATACCTGCGCTCCATCCGGAAGTGCAGGCCGTCCTGCCCGTTTCTGACCGCCGGGGAAATGGCCGGGGACGGAGCGCTGGCTCTGGACAGGCTGTATGAGCTTTCGGGTATTGGCAGAGGGGAGAGGGACGGGAGAGATCCGGCTGCCGAGGAAGGCCCGGCTTCTGAGAAGGGCCCGGCCACCGGGAATGCTACGGCCGTAGAAGAAAGCCCGGCTGTCGCTGACAGGCTCTGTGCCGCATGGGTTCAGGTGCTGCTCGCATGGGCATGGCCCTGTCTTGCCCCCGTAAGGCGGGAACAGTCCGAGAGCACGGAGCTTACCTGTCAGCTGGTGCAGTACGTCATGGAGCATTTTCAGGAGCCTCTGACTCTGGAGACGCTGGCCAGACAGCTGCATGTGAACAAATACTATATCTCCAATATTTTTTCCGGCCGTCTTCGGACGAACTTCAGAAGGTACCTGAATCATGTCCGTCTGGAATATGCCATACAGCTGATGCAGGCCGGCAGCGCCTCCCTTACCGACATCTGGGCAGAGGCAGGCTTCAACAGCCAGCGCAGCTTCAACCGGGCATTTATGGAGATCATGGGAATGGCGCCCATGGAATACAGAAAGAGATTTGCGGACTGAGGAGCGGAAGCTTTTCCTGCAGCAGAAGTCCCGCTCCTCACTGGGGGATGTTTTTCCGGTATTCCGTTGGGGTGACTCCCTGAATGCGCTTGAACACCTTGGAAAAGAGCAGCTGGTCAGGGTAGCCTACGGAATGGGAGATGCTGCCCACCGGAAGAGAACTGTTTTCCAGCAGCTCGCATGCCTTCCTGACCCGGAATTCCATCAGGTACTGCTGGAGCGTTTTTCCCAGAGCCTCCTTGAAAATGGAATTCAGGTAGCTTCTGTTCAGGCCCACATAGTTGCTGAGCATGTCTATCGTGATCTTTCTGGAATAATGCATTTCGATAAACTGAAGGGCTTCGTTAATATAAGCATCATGGCGGCTTTCCTTGGAATTGTAATAGAGTTCCCGGAGGACGCTGGCCTGCCCGGACGCACCGATGGTGCAGGTGGGGGATTTTCAGTTCGGCAGGGAAAACCGCAGCATCCGGAGGAACCCGGATCCACTGCTGCTGGCATGGCCCCTGAACAATCTGTGGGACACGAATTTCGCCATATCTCAGGAGGGGCGCATGCATTTTCATTATGAGCTGGCTCCCTTTGACAAGTTTGACGTAAAGGAGGCCTATAGAATGTGCGTTCAGGCAACGTCTCTCTGCGCCGTGGGAGCCTCCGTGTCTTGTCTGGAGGAGAGAGAATGGAACCTGCTGCAGGTGGACAGCGAGTATTCCGTCCCCGTGGTTATCCGGCCTTGGCCCGAAGGAGGCATTCTGATGGCGGTAAAGAATGAGAGCGGTCAGGAAAGCAGCTGTACCGTCACGGTTCCGGGGACAGCGGCAGCCCACGGCGGAAAGCGCAGTGAAACGGGCGGGCGCTTCAGCGCATTGGCCATCGATCAGGAAAATGTGATTCTGGAGACCATGAAACCGGCGGAGGACGGGAGCGGGGACATGATCCTGCGTCTATATGAGTCCAAAAAGTCGGCGGTGGAGGCAGGGCTGACCCTGCAGTTCAGCGCAGAAAGGGCATGGATCTGCGACATGCTGGAGAATGTCACGGAAGAGATCCCGGTCAGGGACGGAAAAATCAGTCTGTCCTTCAGGGCCTTTGAGATCAGGACACTCAGGATCAAACGGGAGGACAGGAGATGGGAGCAGAAATGTTAGACGGCGGAAATTTTCCCACATGGGGCAATGCTTTTCGAATCAATGACCAGTCCAGAGCCGAGTATCCTTTGACCCTGATTGTTCATGATGCCGGGCATTTGGAATTGGTGACAGAGGCGGAGGGGATCTTTGGCGGCAGGTATCCGCTGGGGTATGTGGGGACCTCTCCGTGGCCGGGCTGTGCGACGAACCAGAGGACGATGAATTATACGGAAATTCAGAATATGGCAT
This sequence comes from uncultured bacterium, assembly GCA_947565325.1. Taxonomy (GTDB): domain Bacteria; phylum Bacillota; class Clostridia; order Lachnospirales; family Lachnospiraceae; genus Acetatifactor. The sequence continues at coordinate 2,476 of CANOFQ010000279.1, read as the reverse complement.
TGTATGACCTGCTGAGGGAGCAGATGGAGATCGGCTGGGTGATATACGGGCTGCAGGGGGAACAGGGAGAGGAAAGCGATATTCCTGCCATGATAAGGGATATGAGGGAAGCATGTCCCGGAGCCAGCCAGTTCTGGATGCGGAAGCGGGGCGAGAGGCTCTCCGGGCTTGTCGAGAAGGCTTTGTCGGAATGTGAGGTCCGTCTGACAGAGTACGGCGATCGGGCAGAGCTCGGCTGTTGGCTGAGAGGCCTCACAGAGGAAACAGAAAAGGCTCGGTCGCCGGTGGCGTTCGAATTTCCTGAGCGGGAATGGGCGGAGTGGACCAATCTGTCCGTGACGCTTCCGGCAAAAGAGGAAAAGAACCGGATTCTTTTAGTGGGAGACTCCATCAGTGCCGGCTACGGGGACATGGTGCAGCAGCGGATGCCAGGCTGGCACATAGACCGGCTGAACACCAGCGAAGGGATTCATCACCCCAATTATCTGCGTCTGCTAGGGATCGCTCTGGCACGGTATCCCTACAAGATTGTCCACATCAACAACGGGATTCATCTGCATGGCCAGAGCACGGAGGAATATGGGCAGAACTTACAGAAGGTGTTTGAGGGAATCCGCATGACTGCCCCCGGGATCAAGATCATTTTTGCTGCCACGACCCCTCTGAGCCGTCGGCTGTCGAAGGATGAGACGGAGGAATTCCAGATCCGGCATTTTACCATGGGGGACAGATGTCCGGTTGCGCAGGACAAGGAGATGGGGGAGTATTGGGTTACGGATGAAAAAGGCTCTGAAATCTACAGGGAGCTGAACGAGGAAGCCGCCAGAGTCTGTGCCGGTCAGGGGATTCCGGTCAATGATCTTTATAGGCTCTGTGTGGACGAGAACCTGCAGAAATCGGACGGCGTACATTTTCAGACTCAGGGCTATGAAAGGCTTGCGGATAAGGTGGCCGAGTCTCTGCATGGACGTGGCATTGACATAATCACATGATCACAGTCTGGCAAAATCGGCTTGTCATGGGCAAGGATAAAAAATAGTTGGCACAGAAGAAGGAGATCGTGTATAATGAAGAAAAGTGGAAGCCGGGACAAAACAGCCCGGCAAAATCATGACAGGGAGGGTGCATAAGATGAGATACTTATTTCAGGGAGATTCCATCACGGATGCAGGGAGGATGCATTATGAGGATCCCCATAACATGGGAGGGGGCTATCCCCGGCTTCTGGAGGCGGAGCTGACCTTCGGCGAGGACTGTGAGGTCATGAACTGCGCCATCAGCGGCAGCAGGGTGGTGGATCTTCTGTCGAGGTGGAAGGAACATTGCCTGAACCTGAAGCCGGACGTGCTGACCGTTCTCATAGGGGTGAACGACGTATGGCACGAACTGGGGGGAAGGCGCAACGGGGTGGATCCGGAGGTGTTCGGGGATGTGTACCGGATCCTGATCCGGGAGGCGAAAAAGGCGCTGCCTCACATCCGCATCATTCTGATGGGAGCCTTCGTCACCCATGGAACCGCCACGGACCCGGAGTGGGAGACGTTTGATAGGGAGGTGCGGATCCGCAGGGAGATCACCCGCAAGGTGGCGGAGGAATATCATCTGGAGTACGTGGATCTGCAGAAGGCGTTCGACGAGGCCCAGAAGGATATGCCGGCGGCGCACTGGACGGCGGACGGCGTACATCCCACCGCAGCGGGCCATAGGCTGATCGCAGATGCGTGGAAACTCTGCGCAGGGCGAGTATAATCAATATAATGCTGTATGAAGCCGACATAATAAGCTGCGGCAATATAGGGCCGTTAGATTTTCTGCGGGGAGGTGGGATGCGAGCATGGACGGGATCAAGATACCCATAGGGCGTTCCGGGTTTGCGGACATTCGGACAAACGGGTACTATTATATCGACAAAAGCGGTCTTGTCAGGGAGCTGCTGAGGACTGACGGAAGGCAGGTCACGCTGATCACCCGCCCCCGCAGGTTCGGAAAGACCTTGTGCATGAGCATGCTGTCGGAGTTCTTTGACATCCGTAAGGACAGCGGAGGGCTGTTTGCGGGACTTTCCGTGGCCGGGGACAAGACTCTGTGCAGGGACTGGATGAACCAGTATCCCACCTTGTTCTTATCCTTCAAGAGCGTGGACGGCCTGAGTTTTTCCAAGGCCCGCGAGAAGCTGGGGGCGGTTCTGGCACAGCTGTACAGAGAGCATCTCTATCTCATGGATGACGATAAGATAGACCGCTTTGGCAGGGACATATTCTGTCAGGTGGCATCACAGAAAACGGGGCAGGGAATGCTGGAGAACAGCCTGCTGTATCTGACTGGGATGATGCAGGCCCATTATGGGAAGCCGGTGATCCTGCTGATAGACGAATATGACGTGCCTCTGGCGAAAGCAGGGGACAACGGATATTACAGGGAAATGCTGGATGTCATGAAGGGGGTCATGCAGGCGGTCAAGGACAATCCCTCCCTG
>CANOFQ010000278.1 GCA_947565325.1 uncultured bacterium | reverse complement strand
ATCAGTTGCGTGTCAAGTGATAATGCTGTATATATAACATATAAACAGAGGAAGGGCGGTGATAGATTGAAGCTATTACAGAATTCAGGGATTCCCATCTATCAGCAGATCGCCGAACAGCTGAAGGCAGATATTCTTGCGGGAAAACTGAAGGAAGGGGAATACCTTCCGTCCATCCGGGGGCTCGCCAAGGATCTGCGGATCAGTGTGATCACCACTATGAAGGCATATGAGCAGCTGGAGGCGGAGGGGCTGGTGACGGCAGCCCAGGGAAAGGGCTTTTACGTCAATGCGCAGGACAGCGAGATGTTGAAGGAGCAGCACCTGCGAAAGGTGGAGGAAGCACTGCTGGAGGCCATCCGGGCAGCGGAAATAGCCGGAATGACGGACGAGGAGCTGCAGGGGACACTGCAGGCACTGCTGAAAATGGGAGAGGGCAGGAAGGAGTGAACCGCAAGAGATGGATTCATACGCTTCTCCTTGAGGAAAACAGAATAAGAGCAAAACAGAATTAGAGAAAGGCAGAACAAGAGAAAGGCAGAACAAGAAAAAACAGAACAAGAAAAAGGCAGAACAGAAAAAAGAAAGAATTAGAAAAGACAGAACAGGAAAAAGACACAATCGCACGAAGCGGGACAGAATATAAGGGAAAGGACAGACAAAATGAAAGAGGGTCAGAGAAACGTCATACAGATTTCGGGACTGCAGAAAAAATACAAGGGCTTCGAGCTTTCCGTGCCACGGCTGGAGGTGCCGGAGGGCTTTGCAACGGCGCTGATCGGGGAGAACGGAGCCGGAAAGACCACGCTTCTGAACATCCTTGCGGGAATCCGGCGGGACTTCAAGGGCGAGGTGACCTATTTCGGGGAAGGGAGGAAGCTGGATGCCGGAACGCAGGAGAGCATCGGGTACACGGGGCCGGGCTGCTATTTCCTTCCCAACTGGACCATCGATCAGGTGGAGGAGATCAGCGGGCTTCTGTTTTCCGGTTTTCATTGCGACAGGTTCCGCAGCCTCTGCGGGGAGCTGGGGATCAGAAGAGGGCTGACCAGAGATGTGAAGAAGCTGTCCGACGGCAACCGGATGAAGCTGATGCTGGCGGCGGTTCTGGCCAGGGACACGGAGCTTCTGATCATGGACGAACCGGCATCGCCTCTGGATCCGCTGATGCGGGATAAGCTCTGTGATATGATACGGGAATATCTGGAGCAGGGGAACGGAAAACGGTCGGTGTTCTTCTCCACGCACAACATTGCGGACATGGAAAGCGTGACGGACTATGCGGTGATCCTGGAGCATGGAAACGTGGTGGAGGAGGGCTTCGTGGAGGATCTGAAGGAGAAGTATGTCTGTGTGAAGGGGGAGGCCGCCGACGGGGAGAAGGCCGGAAAGATTCTCGTTTCTGCCACGAAAAACACATATGGCTTTGAAGGCATCTGTCTGGCGGAGAATCTGGACAGACTGGCGGGCATGGACGTGGCCGTGGAGACGCCAACCTTGTCTCAGATCAGTGTGGCCGTCATGAAGGCGAACACCAGCCTGAAGCTTTGAGAGACGAAAGGGCAAGGACAATTATGAGAAAAGCGATGAAGAGCTATTTTGTTTTTACTTCCCGACTGTACAGGCTGGCCATGTTTCTGCTGCTGCCGGCGGCAGGGGCAGGAATCTGTGTCTGGACATACAGCGTCAGCGGCGGTGTAGGCGGAGGCGTCCTCATGGCGGCGGCCTTGGTTCTGCCGGTAGTGGAGACTGTTTCGGACGGCTGGGTGTTCGCAGGGATACAGAGGTCTGAGACGTCGAAGCTGGACTATCTGAAGACCTCCGGAAAAGGCAGGGGCGTGATGAAGCGTGCCCTGATCGTGGACATGGTGCGGAAGCTGGTCTTCTCGGCAGGGATCATAGGACTCTGCTATGTATGCATAGGACTGTCGGCAGTGCTGTCCCAAGGCAGGACAGCGGGAACTGCGGAGGCCGTGAGGGAAGCTTTTCAAATCCGGGGAGCGGAGGAGGGAATCGGGGCGGTGCTATGGTGTCTGATCATGTCTTCCTTCTTCTTTTCCGTGCTGGGCACGTTTCTGTCACGGTATGGAAATCTGATCTGGCTCAACCTGATGGTGGGGTACGGGGTTGCTGCACTGGAGGTCGCCGCCGCCGTGTTTCTTCCGGGGTTCTTTCTGTATCCATATGTGTACGGAGCGGTTTTCGGCCTATTGGGCCTGTGCGTGGGAGCACTGGCGGTGTGGACGGTCATGGGCAGGATGGAGCGGAGCTTACGGTAGAGGGTCTTCCCGGGGAGGCCGGAACATGAAAACAAGGCAGCTCTTACGGCTGTCCGGAACGAAAACGGGAGAACAGGAGATGACAATATGATAAGGAATTTGAAGTTTGGCTTGAAAAGCCTTCGTTACGCTTACGGTATAAAATCGAATCTGTTTCTGGTGGCTGTCTTTTTGACGGCGGGAATAGCGGGCCCTATGCTGGATGGAAAAACGGCGCTTGGCAGCTACGGGAAATTCATGCTGATGTGTACGGCCATGATACCTGCGCAGCTGATTTTTTCTCTCAGCGCATCGAACATGGTGCTGGCCTCTCCGCTTAGGAAGAGGATGCAGACCTCCATACCGGCCACGCTGACCTGCGGTAATATGATGCTGGTGTATCTGGCCATGACCGCATACAGTCTGGTAAGGGTGTGGGGAAACCCGCAGCTGGCCGGACTCCTGAGCGGGGAGCTGGTGGTTGCCGCAGGGATGATGGTGGTTTTCATGGTATATCTGGGAATCGCATATAAGTATTTTATTGTATCAATACTGATGATAATGCTCGTAGTACTGGGATATCCATATAAAAGAGGATGGCCGGGCGCACCCTTCTGCGTGGAGCTGTTCGGGCAGGGTATGGGCGGCTTTGTGCTGACGGCCCTATTGGGCATGGGAATCGTTGTGCTGGGCGGGTTCCTGCAGTATCTGGTCTCTCTTCTGCTTTACCGGGTGCCAGTGGCAAAAATGGCGCAGTCGGCGCCTCTGAGGCGGGAGATGTAGGGAGGCCTGATGCCTGAGAGTGCCTGCGGCCACGGCTCCCGTCAGAGCTTCGCACAAAAAGTCGGGCAGGATGGCTTCGCTGCTGATAAGATATAGCTGTACGGATGAGACGGGTGAAGGGAAGCGGGACAACGTGGCAGGCCGGGACAGCAGGAAAGGGCGGGACAGTATGCCGTGGTATGAGGGCGGCACATGGTTCCCACAAGAAATGCGGAGGTGCGGGAATGAGCTGGGTCGCAGGGATACAGAGGGCCATCGACTATATCGAGGAGCATCTTCTGGAGGAGCTGGACTATGAAGAGATAGGAAAAGAAAGTCTCTCCTCAAGCTACCATTTCCAGAGGGTATTCGGCATCCTCTGCGGCTATACGCTGGGGGAATACATCCGCAGCCGCAGGCTGGCGCTGGCGGGCATGGAACTGGCGCTGGGCAGGATCAGGGTGATAGACGCCGCTGTGAAGTACGGCTATGACAGTCCTGACAGCTTTGCCAGAGCGTTCGTGAAATTCCACGGGATCACGCCCTCGGCGGCCAGAGAGCCCGGGGCGCAGCTTCGCTCCTTTGCCCGCTTGTCCGTCAGAATATCATTAGAGGGAGGCAGCGGTATGAGCTACAAAGTGATCGAAAAGCCGGAGATGGTTCTCACGGGGTACCGGAGGAGGTTCACGGGAACGCCGGCGGAGCGGGCAGAGCAGGAAAAGGACTTTTACATGTCCACGAGACTGAACCAGTATGCACTCATGGGACTGGCCGGCGACGGAGTTGTCAGCTACGGGATCATGACAAATTTCGGTGAGGACGGCTATGATTTTTACATTGCGTACCAGCTTGAACAGTGGACCAGGGAGCATCTGGAGCTGACCCTGGGAAATGCGCAGGATGCGGCGAGGTTCGAGAACATTACGATTCCGGCCCGGACCTACGTGGTGTGCGAGACGGAACAGATGAATTACCCCACCACGGTGTTTCTGGAGGTGCGCAAAAGGATCGTGGAGGAATGGCTGCCCTCCTCGGGCTATATGATGGCGGAGGCGCCGGAGATATCGGTCACCCACTGGTTCAGGAAGCCGAATCAGGATAAGCGCTATATAGAGCTGTGGCTTCCCGTGGAGAAGAACGGAAACGGATATTGACGATTTTGGGTATTGCACAAAGGTTACGGAAAAGTAACCTGGTTATAAAAAAGTGCCTACTTGCAGGCGGGGAAAAATTCCGTACAATAGTAGATACAGAGAGCAAAACAGTTCCCTGAGGCGTGAGAGCTTTTACGGCTGTCTGAATACAGACGGCTGCGGTACAAAACGGAGGCGATTTTCAATGATTTCCAAGATTCGGACCCTGAAATCTGCCGGGAATTTCTCGGAGCAGGTCAGAGAACTGAAAAATGCGCTTGAGTCTGCTGAAGCTGTTGTAATAGGAGCAGGGGCCGGCCTTTCTGCTTCGGCCGGCTTTACTTATACGGGAGAGCGTTTTCAAAAATATTTTTCTGATTTTGAGGAAAAGTATCACTTTTGCGATATGTACTCGGGAGGCTTTTATCCGTATGGCACATTGGAGGAGCATTGGGCATATTGGAGCCGTTATATCTATGTCAATCGGTATATGGATGCGCCGAAACCGGTATATGACAGACTTTTT
>CANOFQ010000277.1 GCA_947565325.1 uncultured bacterium | reverse complement strand
GAACTTATACGATTGAAGACATCTACTCCCTCCCCGAGGGTCAGAGGGCAGAACTGATCGACGGTCATATCTATATGGTGGCACCGCCTAGAACGGTACATCAGAAGCTGCTGACAGAGCTGGTCTCCTATATCCACCGTTACATCAAAGACCAGAACGGAGGCTGTGAGATCTACCCTGCGCCCTTTGCCGTTTTTTTAAATCGAGACGACATGACTTATGTGGAACCAGACATTTCCGTGATCTGTGACAAGACCAAACTCAATGACGATGGATGCAACGGCGCTCCTGACTGGATCATCGAAATCGTGTCTCCCGGCACGAGCCGGATGGACTATGGGATAAAGCTTTTTAAATACCGTACTGCCGGTGTCCGGGAATATTGGATCGTGAATCCCATGACGCACACCGTCACCGTCTATGACTTTGAAAACGACGCCGGAACAACGCAATATGCTTTCAGAGACGAAATCCCCGTGTGCATTTATAAAGACCTACGTATCCGCATCTCCGATTTGCTGTGACAGCTTTCCTATCGCACATATGCACTCTTCATCACCTTCCCGCTTCATTGCTTTGCCGCTTAAACCGCACTGGATTTAAGCGACAAAGCCTTCTGATCTGCCGTCAGACTGCCCATGCCTATTGATACACATTTGACCGCAGACATATCAACGGCTTGTTCCTGAACCAGCTGTTCCTGATCCTCGTCGAGGAAGAATTTCCTCTTAAAAATTGTGGCTCATTTCATGCCCTTTCCCTTTATTATAATGCGAATATCTGTCATGTCAATAAGAACCGAAGTCTGGAACCGAGGCTGAATTTTGAAACTTTAAGCCAAGCAAGCTGAACTTTTCTTGTTTCACGGGATATTTAGGGGCTGTTAAAGGAGAACCGTTTATGGTATAATATGGACATCAGGGGCATCGGGGATCATGGATCCCAAGGCCGGGGAATCATTGGGAAGAACCGGAGCGTGCAGCATGCCCGTATAGGAGGTAGGTATAATATGGCAGTGAACAGACTTGTGGGGGATTATCCCGTGATCGGAATCCGCCCCACCATCGACGGCAGGCGGGGATTCATGAAGGTGCGGGAGTCTCTGGAGGAGCAGACCATGAACATGGCCAGGGCGGCTGCGGCTCTCTTTACGGAGAACCTGCGCTATTCCAACGGCGAGCCGGTGAAGGTGGTCATCGCGGACACCACCATCGGGCGGGTAGGAGAGGCCGCCGCCTGTGCGGACAAGTTCCGCAAGGCAGGGGTGGACATCACGCTGACCGTGACACCCTGCTGGTGCTACGGCGCAGAGACCATGGACATGGAGCCCAAGACCATAAAGGGCGTATGGGGCTTCAACGGGACAGAGCGCCCCGGCGCAGTGTATCTGGCGTCGGTTCTGGCCACCCATGCCCAGAAGGGCCTTCCGGCCTTCGGCATCTACGGCCATGACGTGCAGGAGGCTGACGACGCCTCCATTCCCGAGGACGTGAAGGAAAAGCTGCTGCGCTTCGGCAGGGCCGCAGTGGCAGTGGCTACCATGAGGGGCAAGTCTTACCTGCAGATCGGCTCTATCTGCATGGGCATCGGCGGCTCCATCATTGATCCGGCCTTTATCGAGGAGTATCTGGGCATGCGGGTAGAGTCTGTTGACGAAGTAGAGATCATACGCCGCATGACCGAGGGCATCTATGACGAGAAGGAGTACGAGAAGGCTCTGGCATGGGTGAAGGAAAACTGTAAGGAGGGCTTCGACAAGAACCCGGAGGCAGTGCAGAAGACCAGAGAGCAGAAGGATAAAGACTGGGAATTTGTGGTAAAGATGATGTGCATCATCAAGGATCTGATGAACGGAAATCCCAACCTTCCCGAGGGCAGGGAGGAGGAGATGGTAGGACACAACGCCATCGCCGCCGGCTTCCAGGGGCAGAGGCAGTGGACGGACTTCTACCCCAACTGCGATTTCCCTGAGGCCATGCTGAACACCTCCTTCGACTGGAACGGGGCAAGAGAACCGTACATTTTGGCTACGGAAAACGATGTGCTGAACGGCCTGGGCATGCTTTTCATGAAGCTCCTGACCAATAAGGCCCAGATTTTTGCGGACGTGCGCACCTACTGGAGCCCTGAGGCAGTGCGGAAGGCCACCGGCTACGAGCTGGAGGGCGCCGCAAAGCAGGCAGGCGGCTTCATCCACCTGATCAATTCCGGCGCCGCTTGTCTGGATGCCAACGGGCAGGCCAAGGACGGGGAGGGCAACGGAGTAATGAAGCCCTGGTACGAGGTGACAGAGGCAGACCAGAAGGCCATCATGGAGGCCACCACATGGAACGAGGCGGACTTCGGCTATTTCAGGGGCGGCGGATTCTCCTCCCGCTTCGTGACGGAGGCCGAGATGCCGGTGACCATGATCCGCCTGAATCTGGTGAAGGGTCTGGGCCCCGTGCTGCAGATCGCAGAGGGCTGGACCATCAGACTGCCGGAGGAAGTGACGGATGTCCTTTGGAAGCGTACTGACTACACATGGCCCTGCACATGGTTCGCACCCAGGACCACGGGCAAGGGAGCCTTTGCTACCGCCTACGACGTGATGAACAACTGGGGTGCCAACCATGGGGCCATCAGCTACGGTCATATCGGCGCAGACCTGATTACCATGTGCTCCATGCTCCGCATTCCCGTGAGCATGCATAACGTGGAGGAAGACAAGATCTTCCGTCCTGCCGCATGGAACGCCTTCGGCATGGACAAAGAAGGACAGGACTATAGGGCCTGTGCCGCATTCGGCCCCATGTACAGATAGCAGATAAACAGGACGGCCAAAAGGGCTGCTGTATTGCGTTGCATTGCGCTGCAATGCAATGTGGTGCGGCAGTCCTTTCAAATATCATTTGACAAGGAGGAACGAGAATGTTAATAGGAGGAATAGAGGCCGGCGGAACCAAGATGATTTGTGCCGTGGGCGATGAGAACGGAAGGGTCATGGACCGGGTTTCCTTCCCTACCAGGCAGCCGGAGGAGACGTTTCGGGATCTGATCGATTACTTTAAGGGACGGGATATTCAGGCTCTGGGCGTGGGATGCTTCGGTCCGCTGGATCTGGACAGGGAGTCCCGGACCTATGGGTACATCACCAAGACCCCGAAGAAGGGATGGGAATATTGCGACGTGGTAGGGACGCTGCAGAATGCGCTGAAGGTGCCGGTGGGCTTTGACACGGACGTGAACGGGGCGATTCTGGGGGAGGTGACCTGGGGAGCGGCCAAGGGCGCCCAGAGCGCTATCTATATCACGATAGGCACCGGCGTGGGCGTGGGAGTCTATGTCAACGGCGGGCTGCTGCACGGTCTGGTTCATCCGGAGGCAGGGCATATTCTGCTGATGCGCTATCCGGGGGACGAATACGGCAGCTGCTGTCCATATCACAGGAACTGCATGGAGGGGCTGGCTTCCGGAACCGCCATCACGGGCCGCTGGGGAATGAAGGGCGTGGAGCTGGCAGACCGTGAGGAGGTATGGGAGATGGAGGCGTTCTATATCGGACAGGCCATTGCCGATTACGTACTCACTTACTCCCCTCAGAAGATCATCCTCTGGGGCGGCGTCATGCACCAGGAGAAGCTGTTCGACATGGTGAGACGAGAGACGAAGAACATGCTGAACGCCTATATCCCCCATGACATGCTGCTGGAGCATATGGACGAGTATATTGTCGCTCCCGGCTTGGGAGAGGATCCGGGGATCATGGGTGCCATCAAGCTGGGGCTGGATGCGCTGAAACAGGAAGAGCATTAACACAATAGTCAACAATGAAAAGGATTCTGAGGAGGATTGGATGATGGAAGTGATTTTTTTGGAACCTGTGTGTTCCCACAATATCTGGGGCGGCTCCAGACTGAGAGAGGAATTCGGCTATTCGGTGGAAGGGAGCGACATCGGAGAGTGCTGGGGGATCTCCGCCCATCCCAACGGAGACGGAACCGTCCGGGGCGGCGTATATGACGGCAAGAAGCTGTCGGAGCTCTGGAGCGGTCATCCGGAGCTTTTCGGAAACCTGCAGTACGACCGCTACCCTCTGCTGACAAAGATCATAGACGCACAGGACGACCTGAGCATTCAGGTACATCCCGATGACGATTATGCGCAGAGGAATGAAAACGGCAGTCTCGGAAAGACAGAGTGCTGGTATATCATGGACTGTGCGGAGGACGGGGAGGGAAATGCCTGCGGCAGGCTGGTGGCCGGGCACAATGCCCACACGAGAGAAGAGCTTTCCCGGATGGTGGCGCAGGGAAGGTGGAAGGAGCTGATCCGGGAGATCCCCATAAAGAAGGGGGACTTCATCCAGATCGAACCCGGCACGGTGCATGCCATCAAGGCGCACACTCTGATCCTGGAGACCCAGCAGAACAGCGACATCACCTATAGGCTCTATGACTATGACCGGGTTCAGGCCAACGGAAAGAAAAGGGAGCTTCATATCGAGAAGAGCCTTGACGTGATCACAGTGTCCGAACCGGGGGAGCAGCCAAACGTCAGATCCACCTGCGGACTGCCCAAGAACCGGCTTAACCTGATCTATTCCTGCCCGAAGTACGATATATTCAAACTGACCGTAGAGGGAGAGGCTGTCTTTGATCAGAACTATCCCTTCCTTGCCGCATCCGTGCTGGAGGGAGAGG
>CANOFQ010000276.1 GCA_947565325.1 uncultured bacterium | reverse complement strand
AATGAAAAAGGACGCATGGTTCACGCTTTACCGTTCCATGCGTCTTTTGCTGTTTTTTATCTGTAGGAAGCAGGCGCTTAACCTGAGCTTAAGCGCTGTTAATTCAACCTGACCGACCAGCAGAAGGCTTGAAAAACAACAGAATTTGTGCTAAAATATTCCTGCCCTGAAGAACAGAGCGGCTTCATTTTTGGAGAAATAATCATTTTAACTTGCAGGAGAAGGTCTTATGAAATTTCTAGCCAATCGAAAGCTTGCCACACGCATCGGCATTATCACGACACTAATTACTTTTATGGGGATGCTGCTGTTATGGCGCATTGTGTCCGGCCGGGTCGCCGCCATGGTTGAGAGCAACATTACCAATCAGATGATAGACGCCGTGGAAGCCAGAGCCTCCATCATCAACGATTATGTGGCGTCTGCGGAAGAATATATGACGGCATTTGCTCTGAGCAGCGAAGTCCGTGAGCTTCTTGAGGATCCGGATGATCCGGCGCTGCTGCAGAGGGGACAAGAATATACGGAGGCGTTTGCGGAGGTCAAGGGTACCTTTGAGGGGCTATATATTGCCACGCCCGCCACATACATTCTGACGCATATCTCCCGGGGAGCCATCGGGATGACGACACGAACCGGTGAATCACTGACGGAATTTCAGAATACGATTTTGGCGAAGCCGCAGCTCACCAACTTAGGAATCATGAAATCGCCGGGAACCGGAAGCATGATTCTTTCTATGTATTACCCTATTTTTGAAGGGCAGGAATGCATCGGCTATGTGGGGGCAGGCGTATATGCAGGCCGCCTGATGGACGTGCTTCTGGATCTGAGCATCAAGGGACTGCCCAACAGTGAATATGTTTTTCTGAATGTTGAGACAGGGACTTATCTGTATCATCAGGATGAGGCGCTGCTGAATACGGAGACAGCCGACAGAGGCTATCTGGAGATTCTGCAGAGGATTAAAGCCGACGGAGGCACACAGGCGGATACATATACCTATCAGGACGAAAACGGCATTGACCAGCTTGTTGTCTATAAATATCTGAAAGACCGCAACTGGGTTTTCATGGTGCGGGATGATGTGGCTGAGGTTTATGCAGAAGTAGGGGCTGTGCGCAATGCGGTGGGCGTCCTGTGCGCAGCTGTAGCAGCAGTCATCGTACTTGTCACGCTGCTGATTCTGTATCGGGAGGGCAGGGAGCTTATGGCGATGGAACGGGCGATCCGCCGTCTCGGAAATCTGGAGCTCTCTGCAGACAGGGAATTGGACGGATTTTATGACAGAAAAGACGAAATTGGGATGATCGCACAGACCATTCATCATGTCTGCGGCTGTCTCAGAAAGACCATCGATGATATCGGAAGGATTCTGGGAGAAATGGCGAACGGCAATATCGCCGTGGACGTTGTGAAAAATGAGTCATATTATATCGGTGATTTCAGGGTTCTGGCGGAAAACCTGAAAAGCATCCGCACACATCTGACCGATGTCATGAGTGACATCCAGCAGATTGCGAATCAGGTAGAGAGCGGTGCGAATCAGGTGTCTGCAGGAGCGCAGGCACTGTCTCAGGGTACCATGCAGCAGAAAATCTCCATGGACGGGCTTGTGTCCAATATCACGGATATCACAGAACGGATCCAGAACAGTGCGGTCCGCTGCTCGGATGCCAGCGCCCTGGTGGACCGGGCGGCGGGATATGCCTCGGAAGCTGACAAAAAGATGGAGCAGCTTAAGACAGCCACAAAAAATATCGATACATCGTCAATGCAGATCAGGAGCATCATAAATACCATTGAGGATATTTCGTTCCAGACGAATATTCTTGCCCTGAATGCGGCGGTGGAGGCGGCCCGGGCCGGCAGTGCGGGAAAGGGCTTCTCTGTGGTGGCGGATGAGGTCAGAAGTCTGGCGTCGAGATCCACGGAGGCAGTCAGCGAGACGGGCGCACTGATCGGGCGATCCATCGAGGACGTAAGGACAGGCACGGAATCCACGGGACACGCCATTTCTGCGATGCAGGTGATCAGTGAATGCATCCAGTCCATCAAGACACTGATGGACGAGATTGCGCTTGCCAGCGCCCAGCAGTCGGAAGGGATCGCCTCTGTGGAAAAGAGGGTGAAAGAAGTTTCCAAGGTGATCCAGTCGAATTCTGATGCTGCCGAGAAGAGCGCCGCAATTTCAAATCAGCTGTCGGATCAGTCTAAAACCCTCAACCGTCTGATAGGCCAGTTCCGCATATGACAAGAATCGGGAGGGCTACGGCTCGTGGCACTGGGCGGAAAGATCCGTCGGCCTGCTGTAGGAATTTGAAGGTTCCGTCTGAGTGACGTCCTCTCCGCCTTCAGTGATCAGGCAGGATCCCTGCATAATGAATGATAAGCAATGCCCTGAATGTAATGTCACATTGTCTGCGGATCCGGGCCCTCCAGTCCGTTTCCAATTGTGCCCCAAAATACGGCGACCATCCTCGGAACTCCTTGTCATACATTTCAACGGAGCAGATTCCATCCGGACCGATGTTGTCGGCAATGAATTTCACCTCTTCCCTGAGCTCCGGCAGATGATGATACAAACCGCAGCGGGACAGCCATTCTACCTTTTCCAGATTCGTCCTGCGTATCCCGTCGTCTGCATGACCGTTCAGACCGTCCCCTGAGATAGAGTAGCCCTCGTTCAGCAGCCATCCCGGCCCCACGGCATGATTGCCCACCCAGCATGCAACGGGGGTATTTATGATATCCGCCCTGTCTGTTCTCATCAGCCGTTTAAAAGACTCTGCAAGCATGGCCACATTCTCTTCGCTCTTCCAGTGTTCCGTTGTAAAGGTCAGTATCTCAAGATGGTACCTGCATGGCCATCTTTCGTTTTTGTTGAATAATCTGCCCTTCTTCACGGGACGGGAAACATCCCATATGGAATCCACCTGTGTCACTCGCTGAAAGGACTCCAGAGAAAGCCTGATCTGGGGAGAAATATCTATTGTGTCATCGTAATGAGCCCGTGCAATGCAGGCGCATCTGACGATGTTCGGCCCCTGTGCCGGAATTTCAAATTCACTCCAGTATTGTCCCTTGCTTCCATAACATGGATCCGTTAATTCCGTAGTGACATAAGCGTCCATGGCCTTGTCTAAAAGCGCCGTTCCCTTTAAGCCCTTTTCCCCCATATATTTCGTTCCGACTTCTTGGTTGTCGTACTGCCCGGCATCTCTGCTGCTTCCATGAAAGCCCAGACCGATCCAGCCGTTTGGCAACTGCTTTTCCTGAATGAACCTGATGATTTTTTCCTCCAGTATCTGCTCCTGCAATTGCGTTTCTTCTTGGCGGGAGAGATTTTTGAGGATTTCTTTTTTGACTCTCAGCTTGATCGACGGGTTCCCGTTCTCCAATAAGAAATCTACCATTTTCTGCTTCATGTCCAGACGCTTCCTTTCCCAAATGCTTTCCTTCTTTTGTCTTCGTGCATGAAAACTATCAAACCGAAACACTGCGGGGGCACATTAACCTTTCCCCGTCCCGATCCGGCTGTCGCCCTTCAGGCGCACCCGGCACCGCTTCCTGCATCAGGAACCCGTGCCGTCCGCTGGTGTCCACGTTGATCAGCTGCCCGTACCGCTCTTTCTCCCGCTGAGACAGCCTGTCGCTATCCAGCAGGAACTGGAACCGGAGGGCCTCGTCGCTTATGGTGAAGCGGAGCATGCCCAGAGCCATGCCGTAGTCTGCACCGCCGACGCCCTTGAGGCTGACGGAGACTACGGGGAAGCTCCCCATGTACTCTCTGCAGCACTCTCTTTCCCGGTCTATGCTCAGACCTTCAAAGAGTCCGGCGTCGCAGCCGTACTCGAAGAAGCATTTCAGCATGTCCATTCTACCTATATAGAATCCTTCTTTTCGGATTTCTTTAAAATTCTCGATGCCGATGGGCAGCTTCATCTTAGTAGCCATACAATGCAGCTCCTTCCGTCCCCTGATGCCCTTTGGGCAGGCACCGCCGTCATGAATGCCTGATAAACGGCAAATGCGGCTCGATAAAGCCCCTGCTGTAAAGGGCAATAAATCCAATAAGGACAAGAAATCTAGCAAGGACAAAATTTAAGAGATATGTCCAGTCTACCATAAAAAAGAGAAGAGAGAAATCTTTTTATATTCTCGGCAAAGCGCTTTACAGAACTTGACATAAAACAGAATGTGGCCTACAAAGGTATTGTCATGTCTCCCGTTAAGGGCAGACGGGATGCAATCACAGAATAGAATCCAGGAAGCGGCTCGTGCAGCAGGGCTGATTGAATGGAAGACGAGTGACGTTTCATGCAGAACGAACCGAAGACTTTCATGGAACAGAAATACAAACTCATATGAGGGAGAAGACTATTCGCCGTATTTTCACCGGTCTCATGGGATTTTTCCTGAACCGCTATTGTGCTCTTAACGGCTACCTCCAGTCCGACACTTGGAATTCTGCCATAGGCATGATTTGAGAAGCACCTATTGTACTCTGCTGCTTAAGAGTGATTTTAGCCCTAAGGCAGTATCAAAACTGATGGGCCATGCCAAAGAACTGATTACCGTAGATGTATATGGGGATAATCAGAATATCATTCCGGAAGAAATACCAGAGCTGCTATCGTACATGGATGACGTTATGCCGCAGAAAGGCGCTGAAGAAAGGCAGGCATGGAAGGACAAAGTTTTGCAGGTCTGCAAAAG
>CANOFQ010000275.1 GCA_947565325.1 uncultured bacterium | reverse complement strand
GGGGATTGCTTAAATCCTATGCTGATAGGGAGGATGGCTGGATAGCACTGGACGATATATATGTGGATATTTTAGCCTAAAGGGTGCTGGTTATTTGGCTGATATAGAGTAGCTATAAAAAGCGTTTGAGAGATTATTTAAATCTTTTCAAACGCTTTTTTATTATTCAAATAAATTAGTTTTTGCATTTTATACGAAAAAAATTTGCATTTTTTGCGCAAAGCTACATAGAAGGACTTGGTGAAATATTTATATTCGGAAATAAGAGTGAATTGGTAAGGGAACAGGCGGACTCTTATTTTGATAAGGTTGGAAATATGATCGTTACGGAAGAGCTGCCAAATGGTTTTTGACGGAAGCTATCTCTTTCGTATGGCCATACAGTATTGACGAATTGCTTCAAAGTCGTATTGCGAGAGAGTTTTACTTCCTCGTCCAGATCATACATAATACCTACAGCCCGGCCTCTCGGCAAGAAGGCGGCCGGTCGTCGACTTGCCGACATTGGACATGCCAAACAAAAAGCTGTTCATGGCTGTTCTCCTTATCTCTTTATTCTGCACTGATGATTTCTTTTTCCTGCGGAAGCTGCCTTGCCATAACGGATTCCTGCCATTTTGTCATAATAGGTGCACGGCATCCGGGCTGTAAACGATTTTCCGAAACGGCGGAGTCTGCTGGCATAGGTCTGGCATCCCAAAGGGCTATTCGCCTGATTGATCAGATCTAAACTTTCTGCCCAACAATCAATTTCCGTATTCGTTCTACCCTATTGGCGCTATTCCGTAATCAGATATTACAAAAGGGGCATTTACCTCAGCTCTATATTGACAGACAGTGAAAATATTTTCCGAGAAGAAATTCTGAGAATAATTTTAAACTGTGTCCAGACGTGCCTTGAATTCCTATTTACCTTACAGTATAATAGGAAAGAATGGAGGCGTTGGTTATGATGATTTCCACGAAAGGCAGGTATGCCCTCAGGTTTCTGGCGGACATTGCGGAGCATCAGGAGCAGGGCTTCGTGCCGCTTAAGGATGTGGCCCTGCGTCAGAAGATTTCAGAGAAATATCTGGAGATCGTAGTGAAGGAGCTGGTGCGGGACGGGCTGCTCACTGCGATGCGGGGCAAAGGCGGCGGGTACAGGCTGAGCAGGGCTCCGGAGGAGTACTCTGTGAAGGCGGTCATAGAGCTGATGGAGGGGCCGCTGGCGCCTGTAGCTTGTCTGGAGCCGGGGCGGGAGGCCTGCCCCCGGCGGGAAGACTGCCGGACGCTTTCGCTCTGGCAGGGACTGGACAAGGTGATCAGCGAATATCTGGGACAGTTTACCCTTGCGGATCTGCTAAGGCAGGGGAATGCTTTTGGGGAAGCGCAGGAAAACTGTAATGAGCAATGAGGAGATTGGACGGAGCGGACGGAAGGTGGGTTTCAGGCTACTGAAGGGGTGGCATCGGTGAGGAGGCCTGAAGAGTATCAGAAATAAGGTCAGAGGGTGTTCACGGGGCAGGACTGTCAGGGGCATGCGCAGAGAGCATCTGACAGGCAGGGGCACCAGAAGCATAAAAGTATAAGTGTTCGGGCAAGAGAGAGTATTAGGTATTGGTGTGATGAGAATACTCTTTCAGGGAGGCATTATGAAGACCAAAGGCGGCAGAGGGAAGAAAAGGGGTATTTTTCTGACAGTGCTGCTCCTGCTGGCAGGCATCGGAGCGGGAATCTGCATCTATTTATATCCTAGATGGAGGGCAGCAGGGAATCTGCAGGGGAGTGTGGCGGCTGCCCGTTTTACATACGAGCTGGAGATAGCACTGGATAAGGGGGCCATGGAGGCGCAGCAGGCGGAAATGATGGAGAGGCTGTCGAAGCTGACGGGATTCGGAGAAGATGCACTGTTTCGCTTTTCCGTGAAGGGCAGTGTCTGTGAGGACAGAATATATGCACTGCTTTATCCGATGGGAGCTGCGGAACCTCTCATAGAGCTTTATCTAAGCAACGACATGGATATCATAAATGAGACGCTGCCTTATAATACTATACGAAAAAACTTGACAACGCAGCATGGGCTGCTTGATTACATTATGCCTGCTGAAAGGGATGCGGTCTATATGACACTGGAGCAGGTAGAGGAGCTGTTCGGGCTGGATCTGGGCGGACTGCGGGATTTTGCCCTGCCGATGCAGGGGGCGGAGCTGTCGAGGCTGAAATGCTTTTTGCTTCTGCTGGCCATGTCCGAGGAAAATGGCGTTTATGGAACTGACAGCTCTGAAGGGGCTGGCGGAAAAGCCTCTCTGCGGCTTATTCCGGCCGAGGATGAGGCTGCATTGGTGACCCTGAGGTTTGAGGTGAAGGAGCCTGGTGAGGCGCTTGGAGGAAGGGAGAACATTGTTTCTCTGCTGGGGGCTGAGCGTTCTCTGCAGCTGCTGCCTCAGCTGCTGCTGCGGCTGGAGAGTATTTCCGGCACGGTCGTGCTGGGAGAAGGCGGAGAGATCCGGCTGCCGGACAGACTTATGGATCAGGAGAAGGTTGATATGCTGATCAGAATCCGTGATCTGATCAGGAAGGCAGTGGAGCTTTTTGCGCCGTCTTCCTCCTGAGATATTTCGGCTTCATGGCGGAAAGCACAGGAAAGAAAATAGTATGAAGACGGCTCCGGTTCGGAGGAGCAGGGAAGACAGTAACCTAAGGGCAGACCCGAAAGGACAGAGAGAAGAAAACGGCGTGAGGGCAGACCCGAGAGGACAAGGGAAGAAAATATCGTGAGGGCAGACCTGAGAGGACAAGGGAAGAAAATATCGTGAAGGCAGACCCGAAAGGGCGGAGGGAAGAATGGACTGGAAGCAAGGGTGGAAAGAGGACTGGAAGCAGGATCTGATGCGAATGATAGCAACTATTGTAGTTATAGGGCTGCTGGGGGCGGGAGCTGTCCTATTGCTGAGTAACGGGAAAAATTTCCTGACGGCGGTGAAGCCGGCCTATGATATGGACTATGTTATAGAGAACGGGACGAGGAAGGGAATGCATATAGCAGGAGAGGTTCCTTTTATTTATGATTGCTTTGCAGAGATGGAAAACACGGGAAACAATGAGGTGACAGCCTATTATTATGCGATTCCTTCGGGAGACGGCATGATGGTTCTGCAGCTGCCCACAAGTATGCGGGACGCTGCGGAGAAGCTGCTGGAGGAGACGGTGGATTATCTGGGCACGGGAATTCCTCCGGTATCGGTATTTTCCATAGAAGGCTACGTGAAAAAAGCGGAGGGCAGGCTGCCTTATCTTCTGTCACAGTATATGACGGAAATGGGGTATTCCGAGGAGGAGATAGAGGCCATGGGAGAGCCATTGATGATTCAGGATGCAGGAAGAAGCCTTGACAGGGCCAGAGTCTATGCCCCGGTGGGGATGATTCTGCTCGGGCTGGGAATACTGGCATCGGTGTTTGCGATATACCGAATGACCAGGCGCAGCTGAATGTATTTGTCTGGATACATGGAGGGAGAAGGAATATGTTGGAGGTTGTTGCGGATACTTTTTTGGACGGCATCAGGCTGGTGCCTTTTTTGTTTCTGGCCTATCTTGTGATGGAATATCTGGAACACAGAACCGGTGAAGGCGTGAAGAGGCTGATGGGATGGGCGGGCAGACAGGGAAGGATCCATGCGGGCCCCGTGATCGGCGGGCTGCTGGGGGCAGTGCCTCAATGTGGTTTCTCCGCAGCGGCGTCTAATCTGTATGCGGGCAGGGTCATCACGCTGGGGACACTGATGGCGGTCTATCTGTCCACCTCCGATGAGATGCTGCCGATCCTGATCTCGGAGCGGGCCCCGGTGAGGATGATTCTGACTGTGCTGGGGGCGAAGGCTGTCATAGGCATGGCAGCGGGGCTTATCATTGACTGTGTGGCAGGCAGGAGAGGCACTGAGGACGGCAGGGGAATTCATGACATATGCCGTCAGGAGCACTGCCACTGCGAGAGAGGGATTTTCCGTTCTGCGCTTTCCCATACGCTGCGGATCGCATTCTTCATTCTGCTGGTGACCTTCCTTCTGAATCTGGTGCTGCACTTTGCCGGGGAGGATGTGCTGGCGAATCTGATCCTGAACAGGCCGGTGCTGGGCCCTGCGCTGGCGGGGCTGGTGGGCCTGATACCGAACTGTGCCGGTTCCGTGGCCATCACGCAGCTGTATCTGGAGGGGGCCATGGGAGCAGGCGCCGCTCTTGCGGGGCTTCTGGCCGGCTCCGGGGTAGGGCTGCTGGTGCTTTTTCGGGTCAACCTGAACCGGAAGGAGAACCTGAGGATACTGGGGCTGCTGTATGGGATCGGGGTAATTGTGGGGATCGCAGCGGAGCTTGTGATCCGATAAGGGAGGCCTTGCGGATTTCGGTACAAAGGATGCTTTATTCCTATGGGCAATGAGTCAAGTCAGCAAAGCTGACTTTGTGCCGTGCTTGCACGAGCATAAAGCCGATTCATAATTGGCTTTGCGAATGGACAAGCGACTGTTTCGACGGTCAGCCGTCAGCTGTTTTGACAAGCGGTCGTTTCAGCTGTCAGCTGCTTTGATAAGGAAAGGACGGATGGGAAGGAAATATGAGAAAGAAAATGAAGTTCACTCTATACCATATAGCGGTGCTGCTGGCAGGTGTCATGCTGGGATTCACTGCGCTGTTTCTCGTCCATCTTCTGCCCCTGACCTTATCAATGGGAATCAGGTGTCCTTCCGCGTCCACATGCAG
>CANOFQ010000274.1 GCA_947565325.1 uncultured bacterium | reverse complement strand
TGCTAAGTTTATTCAGGAAGAATATCCTGAGGTTCATTTCCATTTTACAAGCGGGGACACTTCGGACCTGACTGACCGTCTCGATAAAGGCCTGTTTGATTTCTGTATTTTTTACGGGGAGGTTGACCAGTCAAAATATGAACAGATTGATCTTCCCTACAGGGAAAAAATGGGACTTTTAATGCTGAAAGATGTGCCGCTTGCAAAAAAAGAGAAGATACATACATCCGATCTGTGGGATATTCCTCTCATTATTTCCCGAAATTCCATGTCCTCGCCAGGTTTCTTCCGGTGGATTGGAAAAAGCGCCGAAGAGCTGAACATCAGCAACACAACCAACCTTGTGTACACCGCAATGCTTATGGCAAAGGAAAAAATGGGATATGTCCTCACACTTGACAATTTAGTAAATACAGAAGGAACTGATCTATGTTTCAGGCCGGTTCTCCCGCATATGGATGTCAAACTCTCTCTTGTCTGGAAAAAGTACCGCACACAATCCAGGGCTGCGGAAAAGTTCCTTGCTGAACTCATAAAAAATATGAAATAGGGGCTTTCACCCATTAGAAACGTGCGCCGCCGGGCGCACTGGAACAGCCCAAGGTTTTGGCATGCCAGAACCTTGGGCTCGCTGTCTCCGTCCGGCCTGACAGGGCGGACGTTGCATGAATTCCGTTCAAATACCTCATCTAAAGCAAAGCCTGCGCAGGCATCAGAGCCTCCTCTGCGCAGTCAGCCGTTCACCAAGATCCGAACGGGCCTGCCCTCCGTCTTTTCGGCAAATCTACCGCAGTCCACGTACCACTGCACGGCATTGACCAAGAACTCCGCCCTCTCCCTTCTGTCCAGTCCCTTTGCCCAGACCAAAAGGGGCGTCGGGGGAAGATATGCCTCCTGCGCACTGTCATCGCCCTCATCCGGCCTGATACCGGACTCTTCTTCATCTTCCGTATCTTCTGTATCTTCCGTATCTTTCATATCTTCCAAATCCATGTCACCCTTCTCCCGGATCTCCTCATTCTCAGCGCAGGCATATTCCTCATGGATGCCGGCAAAGACCAGCGCTCCGCCCCTTTCCCAGTCAAGGCCCACCACGATGGCGTTCACCCATGCAGGCAGCCCCAGATCCAGCATTCCGTCCATCCACCGGACGAATTCCGCCCACATCCCGTATCCGCCGAACAAGGTGAATCTGTCGGCCACAGTGTCGCCGAGGCTGCCCATGGACTGCTGCAGATCCTCCCTAGTATAGCAGTATTCCAGTCTGTGGTCCAGTCTGGATACGGTAAGGCAGCCCTCATAGGCCACAGCCTCCGTGGCGCCCTCCCATTCCTTCCGGAAAAAATCTGTCAGCAGCTCCTCCAGCGTGTCCTCCCGGTGCATCCGGACGGCACCGTAGGCATAGAACCTGCCGCTTTCCCCCTGATAGACATACATGGGGCCATAATCCGAGCTGGGCGAATACTTGAATCCCCAGCCGAAGCGGCCTGCCAGAACCTTGGGCTCCTTAATCTTTGTATTGGAGGACTGCATCAGATAATCTCTGCTCCTCTCATAGGACATGGAGTGGCTCTTCAAGTCAAAGCCGAAGGGCGCCTGTGCCCAGTACAGCACCCTGTCATGGCGCTTTTCCTTTTTCTCTCCGTACCGGAGCACACAGTATGCCTCCCAGTTTTGGGCACAGCCCATTGTCGCCAGAATCTTTTCCGTCTTCTGCGCCGGGTCCATCCCCTCCAGAGAGCAGACTGCCCGTATCCGGGGAGCGGGCTGCCGGAGACTGCGCAGGATGCTCCGGGCGGCAGCCCTTCTGCCCGCAGGCGTATCTGTGCTTTCCTGCCAGTCCTTCCCAAATCCCGGTTCCTCTGTCCCACTCTCGGCTTCACAAGCCGGACCATCCTCTATCTGAGAATGTTCTTCGCAAGCATGTTCTTGCAAACTACGTTCTTGCCGAGCATACTCTTTCCAAGCATGCTCTTGCCAATTATACTCTCCCCACTTCCTCCAGCCAAGCTCCGCCCTGCGGAATATGATGTCCTGCCAGCC
This sequence comes from uncultured bacterium, assembly GCA_947565325.1. GTDB lineage: Bacteria > Bacillota > Clostridia > Lachnospirales > Lachnospiraceae > Acetatifactor. The sequence continues at coordinate 2,702 of CANOFQ010000274.1, read as the reverse complement.
ATAGTCCATCTGCAGCCAGATGCTCAGCCCCTTTTCCGATACCAGCCCACAGAAGCAGAACCGTTCCTGCTCCTCGTAAAGCACAGCCTCCGTCATCTGATTCTCTGCTGTCCCAACCGGGCCTATGGCAGAGCCTTCTGTCCCGGCAGAGTCTGTGGCAGCACCCTCTGTCCCAACAGAGTCTGTAACACGACCTTCTGCCCCGGCAGAGTCTCTGACACGACCTTCTGTCTCCGCAAAATCTGTGGCAGTGCCTTCTGTCTCTTCGCAGGCCTTCTCCCTCAGATACACAGACGCAGGGAGCCCGTCATTGTCAGCAGCCAGCAGCCTTGCCACCGTTGGAACGATAAAGGGATGCAGCGGAATCCTCCCCAGCCAGTCCTCCACCAGTCTCTGCGCTGCGCTTCTGTCGGAATCCCCGATGGCCGTGACAGCCAGAAGAAAGAAAAATTCCTCCGGCTTTTTCAGACCCTCCGCATATTCCTGCAGCTGGGAAAAGGCCAGAACGGGCGCTGTAGCCTGCACGCCGTCCACAAAATACAGACAATAATGATAATGGAATTCAACCCGGAGCCTTCTGTTGCCGGGCATGGCGCAGGTCATGCTGACAGGAGCCCCGATCTCCTCCCTCTCCTCGTCAAAGCCCACGAAGCGCCTCTGCCACGCCCGGGACGGAGCATAAAGATAATTGATGTAGGCGGGAAGATAGCACTGACCATCCATTACATATATGTAATCTTCCTCCCAGCTCCCTCTCACCTTCCCATGGCGGAAGCCGAAGCCCCGCATGAGATAATACTGCCAGAAATCAGGGCTGTCCCCTATGTCTGCGGGATCCGTGGAGCCTAAGTCCAGCTGGCAGCGGTAATCCAGCTCCTTGCACATTCTTTCCGTGGAAAGGGATCTCAGCAGACTCTCCGTCAGCTCCGTCCGCTCAGGCTCCGGAAAGTCTCCCGCCCCCAGATGCTCCACCAGCGTCTCCGCCACGGTCCTTGGCATCACGATCCGCTTCGAGGCGCTGTAAATCCGCTTGAACAGTTCCTTTTCATTCTTCAGCTGCTCCCATTCCGGCAGGGCAAAAAAGGCCCTCGCCCGCTCCCGGATCTCCGGTGTCTCCCCGTAGATAAATCTGTCATAGTTGTTCTGGTTGTCATTGATGATGGCGGAATAGGTTCTGTAGAGCTGGGTGATGCGCTGCTCCTTTCCGTCCTCTCCGAACAAGATCTCCTCTGCCTGAGGGAGCTGGCGCAGAACCTCCTCCTTCAGGGCGCTGTAAAGTCCTCTGGTGCTGCTGCGGTCAAGGGTTCTGAAGTCCAGCTTTTTATAGAGGAACAACAGCACCTCCTCCGGCAGCTGCTGGCATTTAAGCCATTGTACATAAAGCTTCACCACACATTCGCTGCGGGACTCGTAGGCGCCGCTCCCGGGCCGCTTGCCGTTGCGCTCATAGAGATAATTGGGCTGGCAGAGCCCGAGAATCTGCTGCCAGACGTCCCTTTCCCGGTCTGTCAGCCGTCCGTCCCTGCCCATCTCCCTCATGGTCAGATAGTCGGAAAAGGCATTGTGGCGCACCTTGTTGGCAGGCTGGCGCAGAATACGGCCGGTCATGGATTTCAGGTCGCATTCCCTCCCCTGTCTGTTGAAGATCTCGGCGGCGTACCTCCGGCCCGGAAAAGTGTTTTCCACGGAAACCTTGTACCATTCCTTGGGATATTTCAGACCCTCGAAATATTCCTCTCCGGCAAAATGCGGGACAAAGGCATATGCGACGGCCAGCTCCTGCAGAAGCCCCATGGGCAGATTGTCGCCGGGACACAGCGCCTGCCCTGCCAGATAAGCGGACAAGCCCTTGCCGAACTCCTCGGAAAACTGCTCTCTCAGAAAAGCCTCCGACAAGAAATACCGTTTCCATGTATCGGCCTGCTTGGCCTGCTTCGGGTTCTCAAAAAGGACGATGAAGTCATGAAGCGCACCCGCCTCCATGCTTTTCTTTACGGCCTGCTCCGAGGCCTCGTCAAGGAGCTTCAGCAGGGAACCGTCCTTGTTGTCTTCAGGGAGCGGCCCGGATTCCTCATAGGTTACTTTTTCGTTTCCGGTTTCTTCATTTTCAGTCTCTTTGCTTTCAGTCTCTTTGCTTTCAGTCTCTTTGCTTTCAGTTTCTTCGTTTTCTACTTTTCGATTCTCTGCTTTTCGGTCCTCTTCTTTTTCCCTTTCTCTTTTTTGATATTCCGCTATTTTTTCCTGTTTTCTTCCGTAAATAGGCTCTTTACCCTTGAATCTGCTCTCCTTGCGCTCCTGCGGAGGCTCTGCCTGATCCTCCGCCTTCTCCGCACTGGCTCCACGGTCCATTGCCGCCTTGTACGCCTGATTCAGCGCCGCAAAATACTCCGGCTCCTCCTCCGGATGGTGAAGCCTTGACTGGGCCGCAAAGGCCCTTCTTATGGCTTTTTTGTCATCTGTGGGCTCTATGCCCAGCAGGCTCCATACATCGTTCATTCGACCTATCCCTTCTTTCTCTCTTCGCTGAAGCCAGCTCCCGGCCCCTTCTCAGCCGGATACAATGACCCGCTCACGAACAGATTCTCCACTATTGCTGTTTTTTCAAATATTTCAAGATATTGTGACATAGAACAGCCAGACACAGGCCTATCGCCATTTTAAAGGGGGAAATCCATCAGGATGAAATCCGCGGCGCTGACGCA
>CANOFQ010000273.1 GCA_947565325.1 uncultured bacterium | reverse complement strand
CGTGCTGATCGATCATCAAAAGCTTATTTTCAAATTCTATGAGCCAATAGGTCTCAAAAACCTGACCTATGATACGGAAACGGCTGCGGTTGTCCGCCGTGAGGATCTTCTCCTCAAAGAAATTGAGCTGGACTCCGGCAGTCGTGCTGCCATGGGAGGCCGGTATAGGAGCATTCTCGGCAGGCCTCTCCACAGAGTTTTGCTCTGAATTTTCTGTGAAAAAGTCTTCAACCCTAGACTCCGGCAGCTCCGAGGTCTCCGTGAAAAACTCCTCCGCCCCCTGCCCGGAGTCTCCGTCCCCACCTTGCGTCGAACATTCCGGCTTGCCTGCATCTTCCATATTCCATGGACTTTCCGGCTTCCATGAATCTTCCCTCTTCGATGAATCTTCTTTCATCAATGGGCTTTCTTTCTTCCATGGATCCAAATCCTGATGAACCGCCTTTTCCGCCCCATCCCCAGAATATCCCTTCACCCGGCTCCACACCGGATTCTGAAAGAACGCCTGCTCCCCGGCGCCTTCCCTGCGATGCTTTGACTGCTCTGCCTGATATCTGGTCTCCTCCATCAGACGGTAAGCGCTTCCCCGGCTGCTCTCAAAGGGCTCGGGGGCAGTCTCCCTGCTTTTCTCCTGACGCTCCCTCGCCCTTTCTGCCTTCAGCTCCTGACCGGTGGACAAAGAAGCCTCCGGAATCATCTCGCTGTTTCGCAGGGTCTGCCGCACTGAATTCATGAGAAAGTCACTGAAGCCCATGGCGTCGCTGAAACGGACGTCCATCTTGGCCGGATGGACGTTTACGTCTACCTTGTCGGCATCCATAGTGATATGAAGCACACACAGGGGAAACTTATGCTGCATCAGGTATTCCTTGTACCCCTCCTCCACTGCCCGGCACACCACATTGCTGCGTATGAATCTTCCGTTTATGAAGCAGATCTCGAAGCTGCGGTTGGAGCGGACCTGCACCGGCTTGCCCAGATACCCCTCCACCCGCAGTCCCTCCTGCTGCGCCCGTAGGGGCACCAGCTCCCTCGACACATCCCTTCCGTAGATGCGGTAGATGACCTCCCGCAGATCCCTGTTGCCGGAGGTATGGAATTTCATCTGGCCTCCCATGGTAAACCGAAAGGAGATATCCGGCCTTGACAGAGCCAGATGCTCCATCAGGTCAGCCACATATCCCCCCTCTGTGGCAGGCTGCTTTAAAAATTTCCTTCTCGCAGGCGTGTTGAAGAAAAGATTGCGGACAAGAAAGGTGGTTCCCTCCGGCGCTCCTACCTCATCGAAGGCGGTCTCCCTCGCACCCTCTAAAAGGATCCGGCTTCCGGTGATGTCGCCGGAGGTCTTGGTGATGACCTCCACTCTGGCCACCGCCGCTATGCTGGAGAGGGCCTCCCCGCGAAAGCCGAGGCTGGAGATCCGCTCCAGATCCCCGGCGTCCTCTATCTTGCTGGTGGCATGGCGCAGGAACGCCCTGCGAAGCTGACTGCGCTCCATGCCGCTGCCGTTGTCCGTCACCCGGATGAACTCGATGCCCCCGTCCTTGATCTCCACGGTGACGGCGGTGGCCCCTGCGTCGATGGAATTCTCCACAAGCTCCTTCACCACGCTGGAGGGACGCTCCACCACCTCTCCGGCGGCGATCCTGTCTATGGTCTCCGAGTCAAGAATATGAATTTCACCCATGGCTGTCTCTTCCTCCGTCTCTGCCTTCCTGCGTACTGCCCTGCCTCGCCCTCTGTCCTCTGCTTTGTCTTGCCCCGCCCGGCTGTCCTTTCCTCTGTCCGGCTCTTTTTTTCCGCCGTTTCGCTTTCTTTCTCTATTTTCAGCAGTCCCCGGAAAGCCTTTCCCCTACACCTGCCACCGGTTTTTCAGCTTGTTCTGCAGCCTGTAGAGGGCATTCAGGGCATCGATGGGGGCAAGGGAATTCACGTCCAGCTCCATCAGCTCCCTCAGCACGTCCTCATCCTTCACCGTGTCGAACAAGGACATCTGGCCCAGCTCCATATCGTCCGGCCTTGCCACCCTTTTGGGCCTGCCCTCCCCCTTTACCTCCACGGCGATGCTCTGGATCTTTTCTATGATGTCATTGTCCGTGAGCTGTTCCACGATCTCCTTTGCCCTGCCGATGACCATGTCCGGCACGCCTGCCAGCTTCGCCACCTGAATGCCGTAGCTCTTGTCGGCGCCGCCCTTCACGATCTTGCGCAGAAATACAATGTCGTCTCCCCGCTCCTTCACGGCGATGCAGTAATTGTTCACATTGCTCATCTTGCCCTCCAGCTCCGTCAGCTCATGATAGTGGGTGGCAAAGAGGGTCTTGGCCCCCAAGAGCTTCTTGTTGCTGATATGCTCTATCACCGCCCATGCGATGCTGAGGCCGTCGAAGGTGGAGGTTCCCCTGCCGATCTCGTCCAGAATCAACAGACTGGAGGGAGTGGCGTTGCGCAGGATATTGGCCACCTCGTTCATCTCCACCATGAAGGTGGACTGGCCGCTGGCCAGATCGTCCGAGGCCCCCACCCGGGTGAAAATACGGTCCACGATGCCGATGTTGGCACTTTTTGCAGGCACGAAGCAGCCCATCTGGGCCATGAGCACGATCAGGGCAGTCTGGCGCATATAGGTGGACTTGCCCGCCATATTGGGCCCGGTTATGATGCTGATGCAGTGCCTGCCGTTGTCCAGGAAGGTGTCGTTGGAGATAAACATATCGTTTGTGATCATTTTCTCCACCACGGGATGCCTGCCGTCCTTGATGTCAATGACCCCCTTTTCATTCAGCTTGGGCCGCACATAATGATTGCGCTCCGACACCAGAGAAAGGGACGCATAGACATCCAGCCTTGCCAGCGCCTTGGCGGTGGTCTGGATCCGCTGGATCTCCATGGCGATGGAGTCCCGTATCCTGCAGAAGAGATCGTATTCCAGCGTGGTCAGCTTGTCCTCCGCATTCAATATGGTGTCCTCCAGCTCCTTGAGTCTGGGCGTGGTGTACCGCTCCGCATTGGCAAGGGTCTGCTTGCGGACATAGTCCTCCGGCACCAGATTCTTGTAGGAATTGGTCACCTCAAAATAATAGCCGAACACCTTATTGTACTTGATCCGCAGATTCTTTATGCCGGTGCGCTCCCGGTCCTGCTCCTCCAGCTGGGCCAGCCACTGCTTTCCGTCCCGCTTGGCGCCCCGCAGCATGTCCACGGTCTCGTCGAAGCCGTCCCGGATCATGCCGCCCTCCCGGATGGTGACGGGAGGCTCTTCCTCGATGGCGGCCCGGATCAGCTGGTAAATGTCCTGCAGGCTGTCTATCTCCGTGTCAATCGTCTTCAGCTCCTGACAGGAAAAACCCTGCAGCACCTTTTTGATGGCGGGCAGCATCTCCAGAGAATTGCGGAAGGCGATGAAATCCCTCGGGTTCGCCGTCTTATAGGTAACCTTGCTCAGCAGCCGCTCCAGATCATAGACGGGATTCAGATATTCCCGGATCTCATCTCTGGAAACGCTGTCCCCGCACAGCTCCTCGCAGGCGTCCAGCCGCCTTTCCATCTCTGCCCTGTCGATCAGGGGCTGCTCCAGCATACTGCGCAGGAGCCTTCCGCCCATGGCCGTCTTCGTTCGATCCAGCACCCAGAGCAAAGAGCCCCGCTTCTGCTTCTCCCGAAGGGTCTCCGTCAGCTCCAGATTCCGTCTGGTGGAGCTGTCCAGCAGCATATATTTGTTAGTAAGGTAAGGATAAAGATGGGTAAAATGCGCCAGATCCGTCTTCTGGGTATCGTACAGATACTGCAGGAGCGCCCCCGCCGCAGTCGTGCCCACGGGGAAATCCTCCACGCCCAGTCCAAGCAAAGTGCTGACCTTGAAATGCTTCAGCAGAAGCCGCCTGCAGCTCTCATCGTCAAAAACATGGGGCTCCAGCGCATTGACGGAAATGTGATACCTGCCCCTAAGCCCCTCCACATCGAAGCCGCTGACAAGAAAAGCATCATTACATATAATCTCCGAGGGCTCATATTTCATCAGCTCGTCATTCAGCCGCTTTAAATCCTCCACCTCCGTCAGATAATAGTCCCCCGTGGTGACGTCCGCCACGGAAATCCCCGTTTTAGCAGGAGTGTAGGCGATGCACATCAGAAAATTGTTCTTGGACTCCTCCAGAGACTGGAGGTTCAGATTGGTTCCCGGGGTCACGATCCGGGTCACGTCCCGCTTCACCAGCCCCTTTGCCAGCTTTGGATCCTCCATCTGTTCGCAGATGGCCACCTTATAGCCTTTGTTGACCAATCTGGTCAAATAGCCCTCCACCGCATGATAAGGGACGCCACACATGGGCGCCCTCTCCTCCAGCCCGCAGGCCTTCCCCGTAAGGGTCAGTTCCAGCTCCTTTGACGCTGTGGTGGCATCCTCAAAAAACATCTCATAGAAATCACCCAGACGATAAAAAAGAATACAGTCCTGATACTGCTTCTTCGTCTCCAGATATTGCTGCATCATGGGGGTCAGTTCTTCCACGGGAATCTGTTCCGGCATCATCCTACTCCTTTGTTCTTTAACTTCTTTTCTTCTAACTTCTTTTCTTCTAAAGATGAACCACCCCGCTGCGAGCAACGGGGTATCTGATCCTAGTTTCTCCTTCAGAACACTGCAAGCAGTGGGGTATTAGACCCATGAGGGAATAAACAGGGGCAATGCACAAATCCTGTACATTCGCCCCTATTTTAGCACAAAATATGGATGTTGTAAAATTTCTTTTACACAAATTT
>CANOFQ010000272.1 GCA_947565325.1 uncultured bacterium | reverse complement strand
AGGGCTTCTGGAGGCGGCGGGGGAGGACAAGCTCAGGAAACATATAAGGTACCTGTTTATGGATCTGGAGCAGCTGCTGGAATCCAACGGCGTAAGGATCCAGAAGAGCAGGCCCGGGGACAAGAGGAACCATAAGTTCTGTCAGGTGATGGAGCGGGTGGAGACGGCAGATCCGGAAAAGCATGACACGGTGGCCCGCAGTAAAAGCACGGGATTTTATACCGAAAAGAGGCCTCTGATCAGGGAGCTGATAGACGTGTACGTTTATAGGCCCGCAGACGCAGAGAAGGAGACAGAGGAAAAAGAGTAAGCGCTGAAGGCGAGGAGGTAACAAAATGGCAAAGGTATATGGAATCGATCTGGGAACCACCTATTCGGTGATAGCCACCCTGAATGAGAACGGCATGCCGGAGGTGATAGAAAATTACGAGGAGGACTCCAGAACGCTGGCATCCGCAGTCTATTTCCAGCCCAACGGGGATCCCGTGGTGGGGGAGGCGGCCAAGGCCCAGGCGGAGATAGAGCCCGAGAGAGTGGTTCAGTTCGTGAAGCGGGAGATCGGAAAGCCCGATGCCGCAGTCAGGAACTTCAACGGTGTGGATTATGATCCCATTCTGATCTCCTCCCTTATTCTGAAGAGAATGAAGGAGTATGCGGAGGCACAGGGAGGAGAGGAGGTCAGGGACGTCGTGATTACGTGCCCGGCCTATTTCGGGAATGAGGAGCGCACCGCCACGAAGCAGGCGGGGAAGATCGCAGGCTTCAATGTTCTTGACATCGTGAACGAGCCCACGGCTGCGGCCCTGAATTATTGCTGCCGGGAATTCGGAGAGAACCGAAAGATCATGGTGTACGACCTTGGCGGTGGCACCTTCGACATCACGCTGTTCGACTTTTGCGTGGATGAGGAGGGAAAGGCCACCATCGACGTGATTGACTCCGGCGGAAACGACCGCTTGGGCGGAATCGACTGGGATGCCAGACTTTATGACTATATATGCCAGCAGTATTGTGATGAGAACGGCATGTCGCCGGAGGATGTGACGCCGGAGCTTCGGGCAATCATCATGCGGCAGGTGGAGGGTACCAAAAAGCTGCTTTCCAAGAAGGAGACCCATGGCCTTAACATCTCCTTTGAGGGCGACGTGACCCGCATCAGTGTCTCGGCACAGGCCTTTAAAGAAAGAACGCAGGATCTTGTGGAGATGACCATGGATTTTGTGAGACAGATCCTCGACAACAACTCGCTCACGGCGGAGGGGATCGACGTCCTGCTGCTGGTGGGAGGCTCCACCAAGATGCCCATGATCCGGGAAGCGGTGGAAAGCATGTTCCCCGGCAAGGTGAGGCTGGAGGATCCGGATCTTGCGGTGGCCAAGGGAGCGGCGCTGAAGGCGGCCATTGAATGCGTTGAAAGGGTCATGGAACGGAAAGAGCGGCAGAACGACGGTGGAGATGGGGAAAAAGGGTATGACAGCGACAAGGATATGCCAAGCTTCACAGAGGAAGAGGCGGCCCATCTGCAGAAAATCATTCCCCAGAAGGTCAGGACGGTAAGCGACAAGCTGTCCCGTTCCTTTGGGCCTGCCGTCTGGGTGGACGAGACCAGCTTCATGGTTGACAATCTGCTTTTCGTGGGGGATGAATCGCCGTCGGAGGCCACGGAAGACTACGGAACCATGGTGGATAATCAGGCAGCAGTGGTGCTCACTGTATATGAGAACGTGGGCAAGGATAAGGTAAAAGACAAGCATGTCACGCCGTCTCTTGACGATAAGGGAAATGAGCAGTATACAGATCCGGCGCTGAAGGTGAAGAAGTTGGGCGAGGTGAGGATGGAGCTGCCCAAGGGCACGCCGAAAGGGTCTCCTATCAGGGTGTTCTTCCGCTGCAGCGCCATCGGGCTGGAGGTGCGGGCCACGAACCTGAGCACCAACGAGACTGTGGAAACGGTGATTACCTCTGAGAATACGAAGACGCAGGAGGAAATGGACCGGGCCATCGAGCACGTTGCATCCTTGAAGACCAGCAGTGATTTCTGAGGGAAGGGAGTTGTTTGGCTATGTCGGTTTCCGTGGGGATCGATCTGGGAACCACCTACTCGGCCGTGGCAGTCATGGACAGTGAAACCATGCAGCCTCGGCTGGTTCCCAATAGGGAGGGGGACAAGATAACGCCCTCCGTGATACAGTTTACGGAAAAGGGCCTGATTTTCGGAAGGGAGGCCGAGGACGCATTTAACGCAGGGGAACCGGACTGTGCGGCCTCCTTCAAAAGGAGCATGGGAAGGCCGGAGGCTTACTGCGTCATTGACGGAAAGCCCTACACCGCAGTAGAACTGTCGGCTCTCCTTCTGGCGCATCTGAAGGAGGCTGCGGAACAGGAGCTGGGAGACAAGATCAGGGATGCCGTCATCACGGTGCCTGCATATTTCTATTCCACGGAAAGAGAAGCCACCGTGGCTGCGGCCGGGAAGGCCGGGCTGAAGGTGAAAAAGATCATAGATGAACCCAATGCGGCGGCCATGGCCTACGGGCTGAATCATTGGAGGGAAAACGCCAACATTCTCGTCTACGATCTGGGCGGCGGCACCTTTGACGTGACGCTGTCCCATATGAACGGGAACGGGGAGATACAGACCGTGGTGACCAGAGGCGATCATTTCCTTGGAGGCAGGGACTGGGATGACCGGATGGAGAAGCTTCTGCGGGACAAATTTGAGGCGGAGACGGGACTTGCCTTCTCGGAGGACGAGGAGGCCGGAAGAACCATCCGGGGACTGGCGGAGGGTGTAAAGAAGCAGCTTTCGTCCATGCAGTCAGTCATGGTGAAGACATCCTTCGCAGGCTACGGGTATGCGGCGGTAAGAGTGACAAGGGAGGAGTTTGAGGAAAGCACCTCCGACTTGACAGAAAGGACGGGAGCCCTTTGCCGGGCCATACTGGAGGAGGCCGGGCTGAGGTGGCGGGACATCACGGATATTCTTCTGGTGGGAGGCTCCACCAGAATGCCGCAGGTAGCCGCCTACCTGATGCGTCTGTATGGGAAGAGGCCCATTGCCCATGTGAATCCGGACGAGGCCGTGGCTCTGGGCGCCGCCATCCAGTCCACGAAGGAAAACAGCGGCTATTCTCAGCTGTCGGTCACGGTGCGCAGCGGAAAGAAGGAAACCGACAGGGAGTCCCTGCTTTCGAACATGCACCTCGCCGTAAAGCCCTCCAGGAGGCTGGAGGGGGTCGGGGTGATGCGGCTGAAGGAGACCACGGCCCATGCCATGGGCATGATCGCCGTGAGCGAAGACGGCAGCCGCTACATTAATGACGTGATCATTCCCGCAAACCATGTCCGTCCGGTAAAGGCGGCAAAAGCCTTTTCCTTTTACACCAAAAGAAGGGGAGAGAACGAAATGGAGATATTCGTTCTGCAGGGGGACAAGGAAAACCCTCTGGACAACCAGATCCCCTTCAGATACGTTGTTACCGGACTGTCCTACAACAGCGGTACCTTGGGCAGATCTATCATCAGGGTGCAGTACAGCTATGATGACAATGGAATCATTAACGTGGAGGCCAGACAGGACGAGAGCAGGACGAACCTGCCCATCCGTCGGGAACCCGTTCCGGAGGATATGTCGAAATACGGGCTTCCCATAGAGCAGGCAGGGGCGGTTCCTGAGCCGCTGAACGTGGTCATGGCCATCGACGTGTCCGGCAGTATGCACGGGGCGCCCCTTGTGGAGGCCAAGAAGGCCATGTGCGGCTTTGTCAATAATCTGGATCTTTCCTATACGAGAGTGGCCGTCATGGCCGTGTCCGACAATGTTCAGACGGTTTGTGCCCTTACGGACGATGCGGAGCTTTGCAGGGAGAAGATCAACTCCATCCTGTGCGGGCAGACCGGCTTCGGCAACATGGGCCATCCCTTCCGTGCCATCGAGGAACTGCTGGAGAGGGAGGAAGGGCGTCTGTTCGCCGTCGTTCTTGCGGACGGGGTGTGGAATGATCAGCAGACGGCGGTGGAAGCGGCCCGCAGATGCAACGAAAGGGGCATAGAGACGGCGGCCATTGGCTTCGGAGGCGCAGACCAGCAGTTCCTGCGCAATATTTCATCGGAGGATGCCAACGCCATGTTCGTGGCCCAGTCGGAGCTGGCAAGGGCCTTCGGCAGCATTGCCCAGAGCCTGGGCTGCGGCGGGGCAGAGGGTGTCATGGGTGTGAACGATATCGATACATGGGAAGGTTGACGGAATGACTGAACAGGATTTTTTTGAAATCACCGGCCTCTCGTTTGATCCGCCCGAGAAAGCGGCCAAAAAAATCAAGTCTGCCATCGAAAAGGCAGAAAAGAGCCTGGGGGGCCTGCTGGGAAGCGTATCCCAGCAGGCCCAGAGGGATGAGATAAACGGAAAGCTTTCCCTGCTGGGCCGGCTGAAGGGGGAGATCCTGAGCAGTGACGGCAAGGTGCTGCCCAGATTTTCCGAACTGGCGCAGGAGAGAAAGGAAGCTGCCATAAGAAGGCTGGAGGCGGCCATCCGTCTGGAAAAGCTCAGCAAGAGGGAGCTTGTCATAACCACGGGAAAGATAAAAGCGCAAAAGAAAAACACCAGACTGTCCAAGGAAAGCATAGAGGAGGCATACAAGGCACACGGATTCACGGTGTTGGATGTGGATCCTCTGGCTGCCATGCCCAAGTTTCCCACCAATGCGGAGAAGATTCACGGCGAGCTGGAAATGCTGAGAAAAAGCAAGGATCCCAACCCCAAGGG
>CANOFQ010000271.1 GCA_947565325.1 uncultured bacterium | reverse complement strand
CGGGAGAAAGCATATACTTTGAGTTCCATCCCGCTGAAGGGCATATTTTGGGCACTGGAACCATCCGATCTCGAGAAAATCATACAAGAGGACAACTGGGCCTACTATGTCTTTGACACCTATATGGCGCTGTCGGATTACAACAAGCTCCGAAACATGATCGGGCTTTCACCCGTCACGCTGAAGGAAGGCCAATATGCCCTCCATGTCAAAGAAAGAATATGGAAGGAAACGGGAGACTTTTCCGGCCAGATCAAGCTGCAGGGTGCAAGGGGCGCACTGACCTTCGCCGGTATGTATACGGAGCCCTTCTCTCAGGACGGCGCCAACGGTGCCGACTATCTGATCATTGTTCCGGATGCCGAGGCAGCTGAAATGACCCCCTACTACAGATTGCTTGCCGCAGACCTGAAGGCCGCCGCTCCCGGGGACCTGCTGGAAAAGCTGGACGCATTATCAGCGGAAGGAAGCTCCGACGGCCATGCGGTAGATGACCTCATGGCCGCCGGTACGGATAACATCGTAGTCTATGTCTGCAAGAATCTGGTGCGGGACAACCTGATCCCGGAGGTGAAGTTCCTCTTAAGCTCCCTGATCTTCGCTCTGGTCTACATGGGGCTGGTCTATGTCTGCGTGGCCCTCACGGTGCTTTCCGTGCAGCAGCTCTCCGACTCCGCAAAATACCGGTTCCGCTACCAGGTTCTGCACCAGCTGGGCCTGAGCCGGAAGGAAATCTCCGGTATCATCCTGAAGCAGCTGGTCTCGTATTATCTGTGCCCCATTCTTTTCGCCGCAGGCATCAGCGGAACCATATCGGTCTATCTGGGCCTGAAGTTCAATTTCTATACGGGAACCCACACTGCGGCAGCCGGATACTTCGGAATTTCCTTCCTATTGTTTCTGGGGATATACGGAATTTATTTCACCGCAACCTATATAGGCTTCTGCCGGAACGCACTGGGGGAATCCCGGCAGGCCTGCCGCTGACGGGCTGCCGGCTGCCAGGGCAGAGACATCCGAAGCTCCCGACACCCAGCCTCCGCCGGACGTCTCCGGGGCCCCGGATGCCGACCGCCGAAACGCTACGCCCTCTCCCCGATCTGTCTGGCCACGTACACGCCGCTGGCGGAGGCATGGGACAGAGAGTGGGTGATGCCGCTGCCGTCCCCTATGATATAGAGTCCATCATGCTCGGTCTGGAGATGTTCGTCCACCTCCACCTCCATATTGTAGAACTTCACCTCCACGCCGTACAAAAGGGTGTCGTCGTTCGCCGTGCCCGGTGCGATCTTGTCCAGCGCATAGATCATCTCGATGATTCCGTCCAGAAGCCGCTTTGGCAGCACAAGGCTCAAGTCTCCCGGCGTGGCGTTCAGCGTGGGCGCGGTAAAGGACTCCTCTATGCGCTTTCCGGTGCTTCGCTGGCCCCGGATCAGATCTCCGAACCGCTGGACGATGACCCCGCCTCCCAGCATGTTGCTGAGTCGGGCGATGCTCTCCCCGTATCCGTTGGAGTCCTTGAAGGGCTCGGAAAAATGCTTGGCCACCAGCAGGGCGAAGTTGGTGTTCTCCGTGTGCTTCTCCGGATCCTCGTAGCTGTGGCCGTTCACGGTGACGATGCCGTTGGTATTCTCGTTCACCACCGCCCCTTTGGGATTCATGCAGAAGGTGCGGACTAGATCGCCGTATTTCTGGGTCCTGTAAACGATCTTGCTCTCGTAAAGCTCATCCGTGAGATGGGAGAAAATCTCCGCCGGAAGCTCCACCCGGACCCCGATGTCCACCCGGTTGGACTTGGTTCTGATCCCCATCTCCCCGCAGACCTTCTCCATCCACTTGCTGCCGCTGCGGCCCACGGAGATGATGCAGTACCGTCCGGTATATGCCGCCTCCCGGCACCTGACCTCATATCCGTCCCCGTCCCTGCTTCTGAGCACGGATTCCGCCGGCGTATCGAAGAAAAAGTCCACTCTGTCCTTCAGATAATCGTACAGCTCTTTAAGCACCACGTAGTTCACATCCGTGCCCAGATGCCGCACGGAGGCATCCAGCAGATGCAGGTCGTTCTGCATGCACAGCTTCTTGAACTTGGTGCCCGCCGTGGTGTAAAGTCTGGTACCCTGCCCCCCGTGGCTCATGTTGATCTCGTCCACATAGCACATCAGCTCCAGCGCCTGCTTCTTTCCGATGTATTTATACAGCGTACCCCCGAAATCGTTGGTGATATTATACTTTCCGTCGGAGAAGGCCCCTGCGCCCCCGAAGCCGCTCATGATGGAACAGCTTCTGCACTTTATGCAGGAGGGAACCTTCTCCCCGTCGATGGGACAGCGCCTCTTGTCCAGCCCGTGGCCCGCCTCCAGAACGGCGATCTTCAGCTCCGGTCTCTTCTTCGTCAGCTCGTAGGCCGAAAAAATCCCTCCCGGCCCTGCACCGATAATGATAACGTCATACTCCATAAAGATACCTCCTCATTCTCTCTTTCACTCCCTATACAGACACGGCAGGTTCTTCCGTCACAGCTCCATCACATAAATCTGGCACGGATTGCCCTCATCCCACAAATCCGGAATCACCTCAAACTCCTGAAAGCCCATGCGCAGGTAGAACTGATTGGTCCTGTCATATTCCTTATAATGCCCCGTCTGGACGGTCTTTACCTGCAGAAAAGAATATCCCTGTCTTTGCGCCCATATCTTTGCGGCCAAAAAAAGTTTCCTGCCTGTCCCCTGACCATGGTATTCGCTGCGCACCCCCATCACCGCAAGCTCCGCCGTGGCCCGTCCCGTCTCCTTCAGACACAAAAAGCCTATTGGAATGTCTCCCTCAAAAGCCGCCCAGAAGGGCTGGCCTGCACTTTCCGCAATGTAGTTCTCTCTGGCCTCCGGAATGCCGAACCATTGGGGCAGAGCCTCCAGAATCTCTCTGGCGATGCCCTTTCTGGTCTCCGGATCCTCTATCCCCCTCACCGGCCCCTGCAGCTGAGAGGATGCCCTTCGGTCATAAAATTCCTCCCGCAGAACGGAATACCATGTCTCGTCGCAGATGCCCTGATTGTTCACTCCTCCCGCCCTCCAGGTTCCCTCCCTGGTCATTCCGCATTTTTTCATTACCTTGCCGGAATTGGGATTTCTGGGATCATGGCAGGCACTGACGCAGTTCATCCCCACCTCCTGGAAGAAGAATGCGATTACCGCCTCCAGAGCCTCCGCAGTGATTCCCTGCCCCCACCATCTGCGCCCGATGCAATAGCCTATGGTTGCCGCTTCCGTCCTCTCGTCCAGCTTCACGGCGCTGATGCTGCCGATGGGCTCATGAAGCTCCTTGAGTTCTATGGCCCACTGGTAATATTTCGGATCCTCCCTCCGCCCGTACCACTGTTCCACCACATAGGCGGAGACCTCCTTGCTTCCATGGGCAGGCCATGTGAGAAATTTCGTCACCTCTTTGTCAGAGGCCCAGTTGCGAAACATCGGTTCCGCATCCTCAGGCACAAAGGGCCTCAGGGTGAGCCGCCTCGTGTCGAGCACTGCGGTTCCCTTATGCTGAATCATCCTGACTCCTCCTTCCCGTCCTCGTCGCGGCATCTGCAGTCAAAGCTATCATCCGCTGATTTCCACATCCGCCGCCCATCCAGAGCCCTTTACTCTGTCAGGACTTCTCTTTTACCTTCTGTGTCGATTCTTTATGCAAAGACCTCTGCGGACACAGCGGGCTCCTTAATGCCTATTGTACAATACCTAACGCAATACATCAAGCTTTCATTGAACATGGCAGCCTTTTGGGCTGCCATGCTCAGCAATGTGCGTCTCCGTTTCCTTCATGCCGTTTATCTGTCATTCCCCCAGATCCAGCCCCAGCATCTGGGCCTTGTCCCCCTGAGGCAAAATCCCCTCAGGCGATCCGGAGACTCCGTCCCAGTCCCCTTCACTGCTGTGCCGGTACAGCCCTCCGTAGCGCTCCCCCTCCTGACCGTACACTGCCAGCACCACATTCAGGCTTCCCCTGCGCTCATAAGCGGCCAGCACCAGACGCTCCCCGTCAAAGACACATACATTCTCGTCCGGAAAGGGAGCCGCCTCCTTCGCCGTCCTCTCTCCGGGATCCGGGAACGCTCCCTGGCACCAGATTCTGTGCCCTTTCTCCCCTTTGACCATGAAACAGAAGCCATTATGGCTCCATGTCACCAGAATACCGCCCTCACAAAAGGACATGTTCTTCAGCTCTACGGTAAGCGGCCCGCCTGACGTTTCCCGATCTGCTGTTCCCTCAGCGGATGCGCTCTCGCTTTCCATAGGCCGCCCTGACGGATTCATGGGCACCTCCTCCGCCAGCCGCAGCCCCTCCGCTTCTATTTCATATACAAGGAGACTATACCCTTGCGCATCCCTTGCCGCCAGATACAGCTGCCCTTCCTCCTCGTCCGCAAGCATCTCCAGCGGCTCTATGTCCTCCGGCAGCCCGCACAGCTTCCGGACCTGCGTCAGGTCTATCTGTCCGACTGTATTTTGTCTTCTTGCATACGGAAAGAAAAAGATTCCCTTGTTCTGCCCCCGGTTCACGCTCCTCCCGCTGTCTGCGTCCTGCACGTCATAGCTGAAATAGAAGCCTTCCTTTCCAAGAGCCGAAACGCTGGCAGCAGAAAGCTGCTCCTCCCCCAGAATCTCCCAGCACTCCGCAGAGATCCCCGTCACATCTCCCGCTTTTTCTGCTGTGATCTCCCATCTGTCCTCTCCCACCAATATATGAAAATACCCCGTCAGATAATCCAGCAC
>CANOFQ010000270.1 GCA_947565325.1 uncultured bacterium | reverse complement strand
GGAGAAGAGCAGAAAAAGGAGAGACCGGAAGGGTTCGGAAAGGAGCCGTTGATGTCGTTTATTCCAAGAGCACATGAGATTTACAGACATTTTAAGGGTAATCTTTATCAGGTGACAGCCATCGCAGAACACAGCGAGACGGGGGAGCTTCTGGTGGTATATCAGGCGATGTACGGGGATTTTAAGACCTATGCCAGACCCCTTGCCATGTTCGTGGACAGGGTAGACCGCAGAAAGTACCCGGAGGCGGCTCAGGAATTCCGCTTTCAGCTGCAGGGGCCTGAGGCGGGAAGGCAGGCGGCGGAGTCCGGGCCGGAGCATACCGGGGCAGAGCAGGCAGCGCGGAAGCAGGGCATGGAGCCGGAGGCTGCGGCAGGGGCAGGTTCTGGTCATGGGTTCCCTGCGGGAAATGTCCGGGCGGCTCAGGAACAAGAGGATGCCGCAGGGCAGGCAGGAGTGGCTGCTGCGCAGGGGCAGGCGGCAGACTGGCGGGCGGGGGAGCCTGATGCCGATGAGGAGGGACTGGCGCTGGATCCGCTTCTGCTGGAATTTCTGGATTCCGACAGCTACGAGCAGAAGCTGAACATCCTTGCCGGGCTGCACCATAGGATCACGGACGAGATGCTTACCACGATGGCCATCGCCTGTGACATAGAGATCAATGAGGGAGACACGGAGGAGCGGTATGAAGCCCTGCGGGCTTGTCTATTGACTTTGGAGCATTATGAATGTAACCGTCTGAGGTAGGGAAGGGGCTGCCGGCGCCTGGCTCCCCGATCCCGTGACAGCAGCCTGAGACGGATGGGCAACCCGTGAAACAGTGCCGGATTCGGTAGGGCCGATTGTCATGTGTATCCGACCGGTACATGGGAGGGATGAACCGTCGCAGGATTCGGAGGGTGGGACTTCTTCGGAGGCCAGAGCGCATTCCGGGAGGTCAGGAGACGGAGACAGGGAGGAGCGAGGCATGGAGGAGAGGTATTCCGGAAAAGAGAAGGTGTTCATGAGGGAAAAGATTTTTCAGGAGGCTGCCGCAGAGAAAGCGGACCGGAAGATGGTGATCGGGGTCTCCTCCAGAGCGCTGTTCGACCTGACGGTGGAGAACGAGATTTTTGAGAAGCAGGGCCTTGAGGCCTACTGTAGGTACCAGATAGAGCATGAGCAGGATATTCTGAAGCCGGGTCCGGGGTTTCGGCTGATAGAGTCGCTGCTTCGGCTGAACAGATACAGCCGGAGGGGGAGGCTTGTGGAGGTCATTATCATGTCCCGCAACAGTCCGGACACCTCTCTCCGGGTGTTCAACGCCATCGAGCACTATGGTCTGGACATCACCCGGTCGGTGCTGGTGAGCGGTGCGTCTCTGGCGCCTTATCTGGAGGCGTTCCACACGGATCTTTTTCTGTCAGCCTATGAGGATGATGTGCAGAGCGCTATCGACAGCGGCATAGCGGCAGGAATCATCTGTACAGAGCACAGGGCTCAGGTGATCCCGTGGGGCGCAGGGGCAGACAGGGGCGGAAGCAGGGAGGAATACCAGATCAGGATCGCATTTGACGGGGATGCCGTGATTTTTACGGATGAGTCGGAGATGATCTTTAAGGAAAAGGGGCTGGGGGCCTTCGAGGAGAACGAGAGAGCCCATGCCAGGGAGCCGCTGGCGGAGGGGCCCTTTGCCCATTTCCTGAAAAAGCTCTCGGATCTGCAGAGGGAGCTGGGGACGGAGTGCTGTCCCATCAGGACGGCCCTTGTGACCTCCCGCAGCGCTCCCGCCCATGAGAGGGTGATACGGACCATGCGGGCATGGAACGTGAGAGTGGACGAAGCGTTTTTTCTGGGGGGTCTGGCCAAGCGGGACGTGCTGAAGGCCTTCGGGGCTCAGATATTCTTCGATGACCAGCTTGTCCATACGTTCAGTGCGGCCCAGTCCGTGCCCTCGGCCAGAGTGCCTTACAGCAGTGCCTCTGCCATGGCCGGCACAGGTCCGTGAGAGGAGAGCAGCAGGAGCTGTTTCCACAGAGAGGATGACCCTGCCCCATGGCCGGGGCAGGGCTGTGAGGAAAACGGCCTGATCTTTACAAACGGATAAGAAGACCTTGTCATGGCCGGTATAGGGCCGGGGAGAAAGGGCTTCTGTATACAGAATGAATAGGCGGAAATCGACGATATGAGATATAACAACATCACAGAGGGGCGTTTTCTGGAGCGTCCCAATCGTTTTGTGGCAAGGGTGGAAATCGGGGGAAAAGCGGAGACGGCTCATGTGAAGAATACAGGCAGATGCCGGGAGCTGCTGGTGCCGGGAGCCCGTGTATTCCTTGAGAGGAACGATCATCCGAACCGCTCTACGGCATATGATCTGGTGGCGGTGCGCAAGGGAGAGAGAATCATCAACATGGATTCTCAGGCTCCCAACGCAGCGGTGGGAGAATGGCTGAAAGAGGGCGGCCTTTTCCCGGATGTGAAGCTGGTGCGTCCCGAGACGGTCTATGGCAGTTCCCGGTTCGACTTCTATGTGGAGACGGCAGAAGAGCGGATTTTCATGGAAGTGAAGGGTGTCACACTTGAAGAGGATAATGTGGTGCTTTTTCCGGATGCGCCTTCGGACAGGGCAGTGAAGCATATGGAGGAGCTTGCGGCGGCACGGCGGGAGGGGTACAGGGCCATAGCGATGTTTGTGGTCCAGATGGAGGGTGTGAGCTGTTTTACGCCCAATAGGAAGATGCATCCGGCATTCGCTGACGCACTTGAGGCCGCTGCGGAGGAAGGGGTGGAGCTGCTTGCATATGACTGCGCAGTGACGCCGGAAACAATGAAGATAAACCGGCCCGTCCCTGTCAGGCTGCGCCGTGGGGCAGAAAACATAAAATCTATGGAAATGCTTAAGGAAATCTTTAGGAAGGGGAGCCTCGAGGCTATTCCCAAGCTGCTTCTAAAATGGTATGATACCAATAAGCGCATTCTGCCCTGGAGGCAGATGCCTGCCCCTTATAGGGTCTGGGTGTCGGAGATCATGCTGCAGCAGACCAGAGTGGAGGCTGTAAAGCCCTATTTTGAACGTTTTATGAGAGAACTGCCGGACGTGGCGGCCCTTGCCGGAGCCGAGGAGGAGCTTCTCTTAAAACTCTGGGAGGGGCTGGGCTATTACAACCGTGTCCGGAATCTGCAGAAGGCGGCGATTCGGATCATGCAGGAATACGGAGGGAAGATGCCGGGAAGCTACGAGGAGCTTCTCGGGCTTCCCGGTATCGGCAGCTATACAGCAGGAGCCATTGCGTCCATTGCCTTCGGACAGCCGGTGCCTGCAGTAGACGGAAACGTGCTGCGGGTCATTGCAAGGTTCCGTCAGGATGAAAGACAGATGAATGACGGAAAGGTGAAGGAGGCTGTGGAGCGGGATCTGAAGCAGGTCATTCCTGTCCTGCGGCCCGGCGACTTCAACCAGGCGCTGATGGAGATCGGAGCCTGTGTCTGCATTCCCGTGGGAGCGCCTCTGTGCGGGAGGTGTCCTCTGGCGCAGGCCTGCATGGCCCATGAGGCGGGGAGGGAGCTGGACTATCCCAAGAGGCAGCCGAAGAAACCCCGGAAAATCGAGGACAAGACGATTCTGGTGGTGATGGATGAGAATCGGACTGCAGTTCGGAAGCGGGGCGCAGGGGGGCTTCTGGCGGGGATGTACGAGCTGCCCTCCCTTGAGGGCTTCTGTACGGCAGAGGAGGTGGCCAGGTATCTGTCGGACAACGGTCTGAGGATCCTGCGCATCCAGCCTCTGGAGGAAGCCAGGCATATCTTCACCCATAGGGAATGGCATATGCGGGGATATCTGGTCAGGGTGGACGAGCTGGAATCCGGGCATGGCAGGGGAGCTCTGGAAGACTGGCTCTACATTGAGGCCCGGGAGGCCAGAGATAAATATCCCATTCCATCCGCATTTGCCGCATACCGGAAATATCTGAAGGATTATGGGGAATCCTGAATAAGAAAGTGCGCAGGGCAGCAGGGACAGAAAAGCTGATCCCTTGAAAAGCCGCAGGCGCATAAGGGAACTAAAATGGAGGTGCTCTAATGAAACTATTGTCTATAGCGATACCGTGCTATAATTCCGAGGGCTATATGAGGAAATGCGTGGAGTCGCTTCTGGCGGGAGGAGAGGACGTGGAGATCATCATCGTGGACGACGGCTCCACGAAGGACAGGACAGGCGAGATCGCCGATGAATATGCCCGTGCTTATCCCACCATCGTAAAGGCGGTGCATCAGGAGAACGGCGGCCACGGCGCCGCAGTGAACAAGGGGCTGGAGAACGCGACGGGCCTGTATTTCAAGGTAGTGGACAGTGACGACTGGGTAAAGCAGGAGGCATATGTCCAGGTGCTGGACACGCTGAGACGTCTGACCGGGGGCAGCAGGACGCTGGACATGATGGTCTGCAATTTCGTCTATGAGAAGGAGGGGGAGAAGCGCAAGAAGGTCATGCATTACCGCCACATCCTTCCCAGAGACACCATGTTCACTTGGGATGACTGCCATCATTTCACGAAAGGGCACTATATACTGATGCATTCCGTGATTTTCCGCACCAAGCTCCTCAAGGAATGCGGGCTGAAGCTGCCGGAGCACACCTTTTACGTGGACAATCTCTATGTGTTCGAGCCTCTGCCCTATGTGAGGAATATGTATTATCTGGATGTCAATTTCTACCGGTACTATATCGGCAGAGAAGATCAGTCCGTGAACGAGAGCGTCATGATCTCCCGGATCGACCAGCAGCTCAAGGTGAACAGG
>CANOFQ010000269.1 GCA_947565325.1 uncultured bacterium | reverse complement strand
GAGCGCCGCCCTGTCACGGCGGAGGTCGTCGGTTCGAGTCCGATCTGGGTCGTTCCCATGTATGACGATAAAATCCTTGCATAGCAGGGATTTTATTATTTTAAGAAATCTGTCTATTTTCGCTTTTGCCAAGAGGGGATCGGAGGTACTGAACGATGCCTGTCCGCATGAGAAAATGAAAAGAGCGATTATGAAGGTGATGGAAGGTATAGACTGGTTTGGATAGCTGACAGGGAATTTCATGAAAAACTTTGCATAGGAGATGTGGCGACAAGAGTGAAAGAAATGTGCGGACATAAAAGAGGAGGGTGTGTATGATACGGATCATTACGGATTCAGCTTCTGATATTGTGGACAACACAAGGGAAGATCTGACGGTTCTGCCCATCAATATCAGATTCGGGGAGGAAGAGTTTCAGGACGGGGTGAACCTGACCCATAGGATGTTCTATGAGAGATTGGTGGAATCCGACGAGCTGCCGGTGACCAGTCAGGTGCCGCCCTTTGTCTTTGAGGAGGCCTATAAGGCAGTGGAGGGGCAGGGGGATCAGGCAATTGTGATAACCATATCCTCCAGGCTTTCCGGCACATTCCAGAGCGCCGTGATTGCCGCACAGGACTGTGGGGACACCGTGAGGGTGGTGGACAGCGAGAATGCCAGCATCGGCCAGAGGGCCTTGGTGGAGTATGCCCTGAAGCTGAAGGACGAGGGCCTTGGCTATGATGAGATCGTGACAAGACTGGAGGCAGATAAGAAGCGTATCAAGCTGATCGCTCTGCTGGATACACTGGAGTACCTGAAAAAGGGCGGGCGTATTTCCAAGACTGCCGCACTGGCGGGAAATCTGCTCTCCATCAAGCCCGTGATCGCCATTCAGGGCGGCGAGGTGGCCGTTCTGGGAAAGGCCAGAGGATCAAAGCAGGGGAACAATCTGCTGGCGGAGCAGATTCGGCATGTGGGCGGCATCGACTTCGGCAAGCCCTTTGTTCTGGGCTATACGGGATTAAGCGATGCGGTGCTGCAGAAATATATTGTTGACAACAAGGCTCTATGGGAGGGATCGGTGGAAGCTCTGGACACGGCCAGCGTGGGAGGGGCCATCGGTACCCATATCGGCCCCGGAGCCATCGGAGTGGCATTTTTCTCGGCAGGAGAGATGTGAGGGAAGAATGCGGCTTTTTCTCAAGAGATAGAAGGGAAGAATGACGGCCTTCTTGAGGGGAGGGACGCAGAGGGAGAACAGTGATTCGGTTTTTGGGGAGAGGCATAGGAAAGG
Source organism: uncultured bacterium (assembly GCA_947565325.1). GTDB lineage: Bacteria > Bacillota > Clostridia > Lachnospirales > Lachnospiraceae > Acetatifactor. Next base: position 3,520 of record CANOFQ010000269.1, on the reverse strand, counting down.
CTGCGGATAAAAATCGGGGAGTGACACCCGAGAAGAATAGGGAGGCATGGAAATGGAAGAAAAAATATCCATGGAAGAAAAAATATCCATGAAGGAGATCAATCAGAAGTATTTGACCGGTGAAAGGGCCATGTTTCAAGCGCAGGGCTGCCATATCAGCTACTGTACCTTCGCTGAGGGCGAGTCGCCTTTGAAGGAGAGCGCCGATCTGGAAATCGATAACACCTTGTTTCGGTGGAAATATCCTTTGTGGTACAGCAGGAACGTGGTGATGAAGGAGTGTACCCTTTTCGACATGGCGAGGGCGGGCATCTGGTATACGGACAATATCTCGGTCTCGGACACGGTGATCGAGGCGCCCAAGAGCTTCCGGCGGTCCAAGGGAATCCGTCTGTACAACGTGGACATGCCCAATGCGGCTGAGACGCTTTGGAACTGTCAGGACGTGAGGATGGAGAACGTTACGGCGAAGGGGGATTACTTTGCCATGAACACCCGCAGCATAAAGGCCAGAAATTTTCGCCTTGTGGGCAATTACAGCTTTGACGGCGGGGCAGACATTGAAATCAGGAATTCCAGACTGCTGAGCAAGGACGCCTTCTGGCATGCGGAGAACGTGACGGTGTATGACTCTTTTATTTCAGGGGAATATCTGGGCTGGAACTCCAAGAATGTCACCTTGGTCAACTGCACCATTGAGAGCCTGCAGGGAATGTGCTACATCGATAATCTGGTGATGAAGAACTGCCGCCTGATCAACACCAATCTGGTCTTCGAGTACTCTCAGGCGGACGTGGAGATCATAGGACATGTGGACAGCGTGTTCAACCCCAAGGGCGGCATCATCCGTGCGGACAGAATCGGCGAGCTGATCATGGACGGCAGGAGGGTGAAGATCGACCAGACCAAGATCGAGGCCGGGGAGATACTGAAGACATCCGATCATGCGGCATGGGAGAAGTAGAGCTTCCGACTATGAAAACAGCTTCTCGGAAAACAGTCTCTCAGAAAACAGCTTCTCAGAAAACTCCTCCTCAGAAGGGCAGCTTTCTCGGAAGGGCCTTTTCCTGAGAAAATATTTTCCTGAGAAAAGAGCGAGAGAAGGGCGGAAGGCCTGAGAGAGGGACAGCTGAAGGACGAATGTAAATGTGGAAGTAAAAGGTGAAAGGCAGCTGCCGAGTGGAAATGCAGCTGCAGGACAAAGGCGCATCAGCCGAGCGGAAATGCAGCTGCAGGACAAATGTGCACCGGCCGAGCGGAAATGCAGCGGCAGGACAAAGGCGCATCAGAAATGTAGTCGTAGGACAAGCCTGCAGCAGAACGAAAATGTAGTCGTAGGATAAGGTTGTATCAGCAGGACAGAAACAGGAGAGACGGGCATTATGAGATATGATTTCGACAAGCTGACAGACAGAAGGGGCGTGGGCTCCCTGAAATGGGACGTGCGGTCGGGGGAGCTGCCCATGTGGGTGGCGGACATGGACTTCGAGGCGGCCCCGGAGATCGTAGAAGCCCTGAGGGCCAGAGTGGAACACGGGATTTTCGGCTATTCCGTGGTGACGCAGGACTGGTATCAGGCCTATCGGGACTGGTGGGGCCGGCGGCATCATCTGGAGATGGAGAAGGACTGGCTGGTGTTCTGCACCGGAGTGGTTCCCGCCATATCCAGCGCCGTGCGCAAGCTGACCACTGTGGGGGAAAACGTTCTCATACAGACTCCGGTATACAATATTTTCTATAATTCCATAGGCAATAACGGTCGGAACACTCTGGAGAGCCCGCTGGTGTATGACGGGCGGGAGTATTCCATCGACTTTGAGGACTTGGAGAGGAAGCTGGCGGATCCCCAGACTACGATGATGTTTTTGTGCAATCCCCACAATCCCATAGGGAAGATCTGGGACAGGGAGACGCTGGCCAGGATCGGGGAGCTCTGCGCCAGGCATCATGTGCTGGTGCTGTCCGATGAGATTCACTGTGATCTGACGGATCCGGGCTGCGAGTATGTGCCTTTTGCCTCCGTGTCGGAAGTCTGCAGGGACAACAGCGTTACCTGTATTGCCCCCACCAAGACCTTTAATCTGGCAGGGCTGCAGACGGCGGCGGTGATGGTGCCGAATCCCGTGCTGCGCCATAAGCTATGGAGGGGGCTGAACACGGACGAGGTGGCGGAGCCCAATGTCTTCGCAGTGGGGGGAGCCGTGGCGGCCTTCAATCAGGGAGAGGACTGGCTGGAAGAGCTTCGGGTCTATCTTGCGGACAATAAGAGTCAGGTCAGGCGTTTTGTGGAGGAGAGGCTGCCGGAAATCAAGGTGGTGCCATCTCAGGCCACCTATCTGCTGTGGCTGGACTGCAGCAGGATTACGGAGGACGCTGGGGAGCTGGCGAAATTTATCCGCAGTGACAGCGGTCTCTATCTCACGGAGGGGCAGGAATACGGCGCCTGCGGAAAACGGTTCATCCGGATGAATCCCGCCTGCCCCAGACAGCGGCTGCTGGAGGGTCTGGAGCGTCTGGAGCGGAGCGTGAAGAAATATTGCAGCAGGACGGAAGGATTATAGGTCTTCGGGTTGGCAAAGCAGTGTCAAAAGGAACCGAGAAGCAGATTTTTGAAAACACGGTTTTCGGTTTTAAGGTTCGGAAGGAAGCGATTACAAGAGAAGAGGAGGAGCAAGCGAGATGAAATGTGTGGTATGCGGATCGGAGCTGGCTGAGAATGCGGTACTGTGTCCCAAGTGCGGAAGCGTGGTAAGGAGGGAGGACGTGGTGCGGCAGCAGGCGGCCGGCCGGCAGCTGTCAAAAAAGGAGTTTTATGATCTGCCCGGTATGAAGAGCTTAAGGAATAATATCAAGAGCTGTGCGGTGGTGCTGTATCTGTGTGCCGGTATCACGGTCGTCATGGGAATTCTTGAGTGGAGCCAGAACAGCGCTCTGGCGGACGGGCTCGCAATGCAGATTATAACCAGTGTCCCGCCGTCGTTTTTCAGCAGCATTGTTTCCGTGATCATCGGTTTCCTGATACGGTTCGACAGAATCATTGCCGCCGCACTGCTGGTGGGACTGGGCGTATGGGTTCAGCTGGGAAAAAGCAGGGTGGCTTCTCTGCTGGTTCTGATCTATGGCTCCTACAGCATGATCATGGGGAGCCTGAATGCCGGCCGGCTGCAGGGATGGTGGATTCCGGTCATAGGAGGATTCGCTGTCTTTTATACCTTCAAGTTCAACAAGCTGTGGGGACAGTACCGGCGCAGCGGCACACTGCCAGAGGGAGCCCTTGGCGAGAAATAGGATTCGATGGAAACGACACAAGAGATGTAAAGCAAGCGTGTAAGACTAACGTGCAATATAAATGACATATTTGAGCCGGGGAATCCGTCCTGATAAGACGAATTCCCCGGCTTATTACTGTTGCGAGCTTATTCCCGCAAGCAATGAGTCAAATGCCGCAAGGGTCAAATGCCCCGCAGCTTGCTGCGAATCAAGCTTGATACCCCGTCAGCTTGCTGCGGGGTATTTGATT
>CANOFQ010000268.1 GCA_947565325.1 uncultured bacterium | reverse complement strand
GATATGTTTTTCGCAACTGAATTTTCTGCGCTGTCATCTTATCATATTCCGCTTGATATCCTCATCCTGCAAAACCTCCATCGTCCCTATGAGCATAATGCCCTCATACTTGAAACGCCCTCTATTATAAAAGTAGAGGCTTGCCTTCGGATTTTTCATGAACTGCTGCACCCGCAATGAAGATGTATTCGTCGAAAAATAGAAGCTGTCCCCCTCTATCTTGCGGGGTGCAAACATGGCCTTCAGATTCGGATAACCCTCTTCGTCTACGGAACCGATAAATGCCGTTTTCTGCTTCTGGATAAATTCCATCATGTGCTGCCTTGTTTTCACCGAAAATCCTCCTCGTCTCAAAATCCTTTGCCTATATCCAGATTCTTTTAACACAGTAAGGCAGGATAGCTCTCCCGAAAGGCGTCCTCGTATATGGCGAACATGGCCTCCATGGTATTGGCCGCCTCCTTTATGGTAAAATGACGGCTTTCGTCATAGTATCTTTTGATCAGCCTCTCGTGGCCGCTGCCCCAGTAATCCTTCCCGGCGGCGGCCGGAACGTCCTCCGCCGAAAGCGTCCCGTTGATCCAGAGCTTCTGGTCTGTGTATCTGGCAGCGCCCTTCTCAAAGGTTATCTCAAAGAAGGGAGAGGAATTCTCCGAATATCCGTTGGTAGCAAAGAACACGCCTCTGACCAGCTTAGCGTCTTTCTCAGGGCCGGCCATGCCTCCGGCGCATTCTTTGTCCTCCGACGGACCGTCCTGCTCCCGCCCGCCGGCCGAACCGGGTTGGCAGACGTTTCGCCCTACACATATGCCACTCCCTGAAGGCTCCGGGGACGGACACCTCAGCTCCAGATGAGCCACCAACGTGTCTTCCACCTGGATGACCCCCTCCAGCGTGTGGTTGCACATATCCGCCCTGACGCCGCAGATATCCCCCGCCACATAGCTGAAGAGATCCAGCGTGTGAACCGCCTGATTGATCAGCAGCCCGCCGCCCTCCGTCTCCCATTTTCCCCGCCAGCGGGCGCTCTCATAATAAGCCCTGTCCCGGTTCCAGGTCAGGATCCCCCGCACGGCCCTCACTGCCCCCAGCTCTCCGCTGCGCACCAGCTCACGCATTCTCTGCACGCAGGGATTGAGCCTGTTCTGCAGCACCACGCAGATTCTGTCCGCCCCCGGGAGACGCTGCAGCGCCTCCCACTCCTCTCTGGTCCGGACCAGCGGCTTTTCCGCCACCACGTCCTTCCCCGCCGCCAGCGCCTTTCGGATCATCTCATAATGAAGATAATGGGGCGTACAGATATGGACGCTCTGGATCTCCTTGTCCAGAAGCATGGTGTCAAAATCCTCGTATTCCACTGCGCCGTACTGCTCTGCGCAGGCCCTGCGTCTGGCAGGATCCACATCGCAGACCCCGTACAGCCGCCCCTGCGCCGTCTTCTCCAGCGCCATGGCATGAATGGGGCCGATGGCCCCGTAGCCCACTATGCATACCTTTTTCATCTCTCAGCAAAATCCCTTTCCGGCCAGATAGTCATAGCTCATTTTCAGAGACTCAAACGGATCCCGCCTGCAGGTGTCCTGCTCTACCAGCGCCCACTTCACTCCCGCCTCCTGGCACACGGAAATGATCTCGTCCCAGTCCAGATTTCCCTCCCCGATCTCCGCCATTTCCGAGGTATTGTCCAGATTCGCCTTCAGATCCTTGAAATGAACCGCCATGGCCCTGCTGCCCAGCCCCTTGAGAAAAGCCGCCGGATCCATTCCCGCCGCCTGCAGCCAATAGGTGTCCGCAATAAAATAGAACGCCTCCGGATCGGTCTCCTGAATCAGCCGGTCCATGATCCGCCTGCCTCCCAGACGGGCAAATTCAAAGGCATGATTGTGATACCCGAAATACAGCCCTTCCTTCCGCAGCGCCGCAGCCATCTCATTGCACTCTTCAATAAAGCGGCTCAGGCTCTCCGGGCTCTCCTTTGCCCAGCCGGGCATACAGCCCACGCCGCAGAGCCGGCAGCCCAGCGTCCGGTTGTACTCCATGACCTCCTCCAGATTTTTCTGAAAATCGTCAAAGCTGCGGTGGGTGGTCACCGCCTCCAGCCCATAGCGGTCAAGCACCTCCCGCATCGGGGCCGCCCCCAGCGGCGTGCCGGATATCTGAACCAGCTTATAGCCTGTCTCCCGCACCTTTCTACAGGTTTCCTCAAAGTCTTCTATGGTTCTGGTAAATTCCCGCAGGGTATAATACTGTGCACCTATTCTCTTGTCCATGCTTCTCTTCTGCCTGCTCCTTTCGCTCCGCACCTTCTGCTCTTCCGGCCCTGTTCTTCCGGCCTTCACCGGCCTTGCTGCTTCGCTTCTTTGGCCCTTTGCCTTTTTCTGCTCTGCTCTTCCGGCCTTCCCGGTCTGCCTGCTTTGCCTCTTTGGCCCCTTGCCTTTTTCTGCTCTGCTCTTCCGGCCTTTTTCGGCCTTTCTCCCTCTGCTTTTTCGCCGCCTGCATTCGCCTCCATGCCCTGAACCCTTTTAAAAGCTCGGGGCGCAAAAGGGTCAATATGTCTTGCTGTTGTCCACCACCACCTGAGATTCCTTCTTCACCACCGTGGAGGTGCGGATCTTCTCCTGCAGCAGCTCATAGAACCTCTCGTCCGGGAAATGCTTCACATCCACCGTCTCCCCGGTCCATGCGCTCAGATGAATGGCGTTGGAGATAGTCAGGCCCAGAATACCGTCCTCTCCCTTTGCCAGAAGCTCCGTGCCCCGTAAGATGGCCGATGCGAAATTCTGCAGGATCCCCACATGCTGGGGGCCGCCGGAAAAGTCCGCAGGGATGCTGCACTCCCAGCACTCCGGCTTTCCGAAGGGCTCCTTGTTGATCCGATTGTGCTCCCTCTCGGAGACCACGTTCCTATGGAAGAGGATGCGGTTATGTTCCACCACCACCTTGCCCATGTCACAGGCGATCTCCAGACGGTTGGTGCCCGGCGTTTCCCCGGTGGAGGTGATATATTCTCCCGTGGTGCCGTTGTCGTACTCAAAATAGGCCATCACGTCATCTTCCACTTCTATATCGTAATATTTCCCGAAACTGGCTTTGGCGAAAATCCTGTCCGGCATGCCGAACATCCACTGCCAGAGATCCAGCTGGTGGGGATTCTGGTTGATCAGTGCCCCGCCTCCCTCTGTCTTCCATGTGGAACGCCATGTGCTGCTGTCATGGTAGGCCTGGGGTCTGTACCAGTCCGTGATGATCCATGTGATCCTCTTGATATGTCCCAGCTCCCCCTTCCCGATCATCTCCCGGAGCTTCTGATACACCGGATTGGTGCGCTGGTTGTACATGATCCCGAACCTCCTGTCGGACTGCGCCGCCGCTGCGTTCATCTCCTTCACCTGCTTGGTATATACCCCTGCGGGCTTCTCCGTGATCACATGGAGCCCATGCCGGAACGCCTCTATGGCAAGGGTGGGATGATCATAATGGGGCGTGGCGATGATCACTGCGTCGCAGAGACCGCTGCGGTACATCTCCCCTGCGTCCCCGAACACCGGCACCTCCGGATACTGTCTTCTGGCTGCCTCCTGTCTGGCCGGGGAAATATCGCAGATCGCTCCCAGCATCATGTCCGGCACCCTGCCGCCTGCAATATTCCCCGCATGTCCCGTGCCCATGTTGCCGAAGCCTATCACCCCCAGCCGTACCTTTTTCATTGTATTATCCATGATTCTACCTCCCTGACCACCCAATGTGGGCATCTTTTATCAAATCCTTCTTACTTCCTTAAAATTACAGAACGCCAACCGCTGAATGCTTTCGGTAAACCACACCGAAAGCGTCACCTTGCCTACGCCATAAGACCGTCCACGATCTCCTCCAGCGCCCGGTAGGCCAGCGTAAAGGTGCCCTCCCCTCCCTTGGGGAGATTCATCATCTTGTCATCCAGCTCCAGATCCGCCAGTCCCTCAAAGCTTCCCAGATGGGGCTCAAGGCTCAAGAAGCCGTTATATCCATCGTCGAACAGGCTTTTCAGCACATAGGCCACGTTTCCGTCCCCTGCGCCTGCGGGCACCACCCTGCCGTCCTTTAAAAAGGCGTCTTTCACATGCAGATAGGCGATATGCCCCTTCAGCCTGTCATAGCCCTCCTTCGTGTCCTGCCCGCACTGTACGAAATTGGCCGGGTCAAACACTGCACGGAAATGGGAGCAGCCCAGCTCCTGCATCAGATCCGCACATCTGTCAACCGTATCGCCGTAGATGCCCTTCTCGTTCTCGTGGAGCAGCACCACGTCCTGCTCTCTGGCATAGTCGATCATCCTGCGCAGCTGTTCCAGTACCTGCGTGCGCTCCTCGGCGCTCCACTCCCCGCCCTCATGGTAGAAGCTGAACATCCTGATGTACCGTGCATCCAGCTTTTTCGCAATTTCCACCACTCTCCGGAACTGCCGGAAATGAGCCTCCAGATCCTCCTCCAGCTTCACCTTCCCGATGGGGGAGCCTATAGAGGACACCCGGATCCCGTGGGCCGCCATCTTTTCCCGCAGCGCATCCACCTCATGGTCGGTCAGGTCCGCAATGTTCCTGCCGTCGATTCCTCTTGGCTCGAAATAGTGGATGTTCAGCTTTTCCAGCACCCTGAACTGTGTGTCCACGTCCATTGCGATCTCGTCCGAGAAACCGCTGATTTTCGCATACTTCATGTCTTTCCCTCCTCGTTCACCCTGCATCTTTGGGCTCTTTATTTCTGGAATCTTGTTTCTGCGTTTCTTTGTTTCTTGTTCTTATTCTGCTGCATCTGCGCATAATCGTTCGGGTAAGTGTTTC
>CANOFQ010000267.1 GCA_947565325.1 uncultured bacterium | reverse complement strand
TGCTGAGTAATATATTACCCCCTATCCAAGATCAAATTTCTGTGTTATAATATATAAGAATGCTGCTGTTCGTGAAAATAGGGCATTTTATGAAGGGGCCATAATGAAACCATGAGAGAACCGTGAGAAAACCATGATTCTATCATGAGGGAAGTGTGTTTCAGGGAGGAAGCGTATTTCGTGGAAGAAGGGACATACAGAGCAGACAGAAGGCATGGGCGAGGAAAAGCTGTACTGGTGCTGCTGCTTTTGGCCGCCGTATTGCTGTTGGGTATCGCCTCTGTCTTTTACCTGAAGATATATAGGGTGGTGCCTGCTTTCAGTGAGATAACCTATGAGTATGGGGAGCCCCTGAGCCGGGACATTGAAGACTACCTTGAAGGGACAGACTGGTCTGTACATCTGGGGGATCTGGATCTGTCCGAGGTGGACGAGGGACATATAGGAAGCTATCAGGCAGTGGTGCGTCACGGCAGTTCGGAGTTCGTCTACCGAGTCAACATTCGGGACACGGTGCCTCCGGAAATTGTCTGGAGGGAGGGCCAGATCTATCTGCCATTGGAAAAGGCCTGCAGGGTGGAGGATGTCATAGAAGGGGTTTCTGATGCGGATCCTCTTGCGCAGGCGTTTTTCTGGCAGGAGGGGCAGGCCCTGCCGGAGGTGCGTTTTGACAGAGTGGGCCGGTATGAGCTTCAGATTCGGGCCAAGGATCAGTCGGGAAACGAGAGCAGGGGACAGATATCGGTCATCGTGGACACGCCGCCCAGTCTGTCGGGAATACGTGATTTTTACGTGGTGTCCGGAAACGTGCTGGATTATCTGGAGCAGGTAGAGGCATGGGACGATGTGGACGGGAACCTGACGGAGTACATACAGGCGGACGATTCTGACGTGAGGATTGATCAGGAGGGCGTATATCAGCTGCGCTACCGGGCAGTGGACAGCTACGGGCTGGAAGCCGTGGAAACGGCCAGAGTGCTGGTGGCCGGGGCAGAGGATATTCAGGAGCTGATAGGGCACCGCCGGATCGATTATCGCCGGGACGTTATTCTGGGAGCCCCCAATGTATACGACGGAGGGGTCTCGGAACATGAGGATATGGAGGGAACGCTGGAATATATGCGTCCTGCGCTGGTGCAGCTGTATCACGCCACGGGAAAGGGAGGCTATACCTCCGGGTCCGGCTATATCATGGAGATCAGCGAAGACAAGATTTACATCTGCAGCAACCGCCATGTGCTGGAAAAGTATGACGAGTGGGAAGTTTATTTTTATGACGGCACCGTGGCGAAAGGGACGGCACTGGGTTCCAGTGAAAGCTATGACGTGGCAGTGGCAGTGGTGGAGCTTGCGGATGTGCCGGAGGAGCTGCTGGAGCGGCTGATGACGGTACATGTTGATATGACCTACTGGAACGGCTTGGACAGTCAGGCAATAGAGGTGGCTCTGGAGCGCATCGACAGGGAGGGCGGCCTGATCCATGTCACCGCCGGAAAGCTGATAAAGGCGAGGCAGGAATTTGAATGGTACAATCGGCTCCATCACACGGAGGTCACGGTGGAGCTGGTGCACGGGGATTCCGGCTCGGCCCTCCTGGACGGCTACGGCAATCTGATCTGTATGGCGTATGGCTTTTCCAATGATCCTGTAAGGTACTGGTGCGTCCCGTTGGACGGGATACTGGACTGCTATCAGGAAATCACAGGGCGCATGCCCTATGTATATTGAAGTATGTTTAAAGGGGGGCCTGAAGTGTAGAGGCGGAACTGGAATAGGAGGCAAATTATGTTGCATGTGAAAAACGGAATGATTCATGACGGCATTCACCGGGAGGCGTACTGCGCCGACATTCTGGTGGAGGATGGCAGGATCAAGGCCATAGGGGAGCATCTGGAGGTTCCGGGAGGCTCCTGCGTGGTGGACGCACAGGGGCTGCAGGTGTATCCCGGCTTTGTGGAGGCCCATGGGCATATCGGGCTGGATGGCTACGGTATCGGCTACGAGGGGATGGATTATAACGAGATGAATGACATCATCAGTCCCCAGATGCGGGGGATCGACGGGGTGAAGCCGCTGGATCCAGCCCTGTCCAAGGCGGCGGCCGCCGGTGTGACCTGTGTCTGTGTGGGCCCAGGCAGCGCAAATGTGCTGGGGGGCACCTTCACCACCATCAAGACCGTGGGCAGAAGGGTGGACGACATGGTGGTGAGAGACGGCGTGGCCATGAAATGCGCCTTTGGGGAGAACCCTAAGAGGGTGTACCGGGACAAGAAGGATTCCAGCCGTATGACCACGGCGGCACTTCTGCGGGAGACTCTGTTCAAGGCCCGGGAATATGGGGAGAAGAAGGATGCCGCCGGTGAGGACGTGTCCAAGAGGCCTGCCTTCGACATGAAGCTGGAAGCGCTCCTGCCCGTGCTGAGAGGAGAGATACCCTTAAAGGCCCATGCCCATGCCACGGAGGACATTTTCACGGCTCTGCGGATCGCAAAGGAGTTCGGCGTAAAGATCACCTTGGAGCATGTGACGGAGGGACATCTGATCGTGGAGGAGCTGGCTAAGGAGAATGTGCCGCTGGCGGTGGGCCCCACCCTTACCAGTGCGTCCAAGTTCGAGCTGCGCAACAAGAGCTGGACCACCCCCGGCGTGCTGGCGGCGGCAGGCTGTCAGGTGTCCATCATCACGGATTCTCCGGTGATTCCGCAGGAGTACTTGCCTCTCTGCGCAGGGCTGGCCGTGCAGGCGGGCATGGATCCCTTTGCCGCACTGCAGGCGATCACCATCAATCCGGCCAGACATGCAGGGATCGCAGACAGAGTGGGCTCGCTGGAAGTAGGAAAGGACGGAGATCTTGTCATCACAGACGGATGTCCCTTTGAGGTGTCCACCAAGGTGAGATATGTATTCATTGACGGTAAAGAGATTCCTTGTGCATGAGACACACATGAACCGCTATAGTCGTACCCGCTGTCATTTCAGCCGGAGGGCTCTTCTGGAAAAGCGGCGGAAGGGCTCCTCATAAAAAGAGGTATCTACATAGGCTTTCGGAAGCTCAGCAGATAAAATTGGGCTTGTGATACACTGTTGGACTGCGAAAGAGGGGGAGGTATCTGCACCGTAAAAAAGACACTCATAATAAACGGACAGAAGCTAAAAAGACAGAAGCAAAAGAGACAGAAGCTAAGGAGACAGAACCTAAAGAAACAGAATTGCAGAATTGCAACAGGAGGTGTTATGTATCAGATTATTGACGGAAAAAGAATTTCACAGCAGATCAAGGACGAGCTGAGGGAGCAGATGGCACAGAGGAAGGCTGAGGGCGAGAGCCGCTGTCTGGCCGTGATTCAGGTGGGGAACGACCCGGCCTCCACCGTGTATGTGAACAATAAGAAAAAGGCCTGCGAGTACATCGGCATCGACTCTCTTTCCTATGAGCTGCCGGAGGAGACAACGGAGGAGGAGCTGCTTGCACTCGTGGAGGAGCTGAACGGCCGCAGCGATGTGAACGGCATCCTGGTGCAGCTGCCTCTGCCGGGGCATATCTGCGAGGACAAGGTACTGCTGGCCATTTCGCCGGAGAAGGATGTAGACGGATTTCATCCCATGAATGTAGGGAACTTGAGCATCGGGAGGCCGGGCTACGTCTCTTGCACGCCCGCCGGCGTCATCCAGCTGCTGAAGCGCTCCGGCATCCAGATCGAGGGGAAGGAGTGCGTGGTGCTGGGCAGGAGCAACATCGTGGGGAAGCCAATGGCCATGCTGCTGCTTCGGGAGAATGGCACGGTGACGGTCTGCCATTCCAGGACGAAGAACCTGAAGGAGATCACCAGAAGGGCGGACATTCTGGTAGTGGCTGTGGGGAAGCCCGGATTTGTGGACGCAGACTATGTGAAGGAAAATGCCGTGGTGATTGATGTGGGCATTCACAGGAACGAGGCAGGGAAGCTCTGCGGCGACGTGGACTTTGACAGTGTTGCGCCGCTTGCGTCTGCCGTCACTCCGGTTCCGGGGGGTGTGGGACCGATGACGATAGCCATGCTTATGTCAAACTGTGTCAATGGACCCGGCTGAAGGCAGGAGCAGGGCCCTTGGCATAGAACCGTGAAGCAGGTGCGATCAAAATATACAGCCCCCAAGACACCGTGAAAGCATATGACATAATGAACAATAGACACTGGACACATCAAGAAGCGCAGAAGAATACAAAAGACAGATGAGAGAAAGGTACGGGGAAGAGAGGCAGATATGAGCTATAAGATTTTAGTCGTAGAGGACGAGAAGGATATAAACGATATGCTGACCAGAGTGCTGGAGGCAGAAGGCAATCAGGCGGTGCAGGCCTATTCGGGAACAGAGGGGTTTGCGCTTTTGGAGCGGGAGAATCCGGATCTGATCCTGATGGATCTGATGCTTCCGGAGCTGCGGGGAGAAGAGCTTCTGCGGAGGATCAGGCGGGAGAAGCACTGTAATGTGCCGGTGATCGTGATCACGGCGAGAGGTGCGGTGCGGGAGAAGGTGGATATGCTGAATGCCGGGGCCGACGACTATATCACGAAGCCCTTCGAACCGGAGGAGGTGCTGGCAAGGATCGATGCCGTCCTCAGGCGGACCGGGAAGGACGAGTCGGGCTGTATTTCATATAGGGGCTTAGAAGTGTGGCCGGATTCCAGAAGGGCTGCATTGAACGGTCAGGAGCTGATTCTGACCATCAGGGAATATGATCTTCTGCATCTGCTGGTGCAGAATCCGGAGAAGGTATTTTCCAGAGAGAGGCTCTATGAGCTGGTATACTTATGGAAATCTAGCCGTAAACCTATATTTTTGAGGTATTTTT
>CANOFQ010000266.1 GCA_947565325.1 uncultured bacterium | reverse complement strand
TAATCGCAAAATTATAGCCATTATTATTTTTAATAATCCAGTTTTTTTCCTCTTTAAAAGTTGTAACCTTACCCGCTCTGCCAATATTTTCAGTTACTTCCTTATCATTCATCCACCTAGTATAAATCGCCGCATCACTAACACACATAGGTGATAAATAAAGCCTATCACCAGAAACCTTTTCAAAATACTTCATAAACCCTAGCCTCCTAACCAAATTATAACACACAAAAGAAAAATAAGCCAAATTATTAACTTATTGTAGGAAGTTCAAATAACTAAAAAATTACTCACCAATAAAAGCATACATTACAGAAGAATCATCCACATATAACTCACGTTCCCTAAAATACTTATAAACAAAAGATAAACCAACTAAACCTAAAAATACCACTCCACCAATAACCAATCTTCTTTTATCCATAAAAACCTCCTTTCCAATCATTTATAAAGTTTAAACTTCTTTTTACTAAAATCATTAATATCCTTCCTATAAAACTTAATCGTCGATAAAACAACAATCGAAATCGGAAGAGCCAAAACAATTCCCATAATTCCACCTAGTATACCACCCGCAAAAACCGAAACAATAACCACAAGCGGATGAATCTTATTAGTTTTTCCATTCGTTCTCCTATCAAAACTCAGATTTTTCCTTATTTTACCATTTTTTTCTCCGTTCGTCTAGATATAAGACGAACTTTGGTAAGTAATAAAACGGTTTCCGTTCTCCTCGAACCATTCCGCCGCCTCTTCTGTTTTGATCCTCCGGATACTCCCCTCCCGGGGATCCAGGATTCCCACCTGTGTCTCGTTGAAACCCACCAGAAGCACTGCGGAACCGTCCTCCAGCAGCGCCAGCACGGGAATATCTTCATTTACATAATACAGCACAGCATCCAGACTGCAGCCTGACAGATCCAGAACAACGCTGTCTCCCAGATTTTCCTCCAGAATCTGCAGTACACTCTCGCCCCCGTCCAGAAGATACTGGGAGTTTCTGGTGATGCCCTCATATGCCAGCAGGCTGTCCAGACAGACCGCCAGTGCGCTCCTGTCCTCCGTCTCCCCGGCCTCCTTTATTGCCATGATCTGATTCTTTGCAGCCCTATTGCCCCTCTGCCAGATGCGGTTCCCGCCCTCCTCTGCCACCACGCCGTAGACGGAGTAGGCCAGCTGCACCGCATTTGAAGGCGACAGCAGAATGCCGTCGATGCCATAAGGGCCGTACACATAATACCGAGACCTTTTGTCCTCCGGCAGCAGAAGCTCCCGGCCCCCCTCATAGACTACCTCCTTGGGGTTCAGTATCATGAGCGATTTACTGTCTATGGTCTTTCTCGTCTGTATCTCCATATAGCGCTGGTACTTATCTGTATCCGCCGCCAGAAGCTTGTTCTTCCCCGGGTCCTCTTCCTGATTGTTCATGATATGATCCTGATCCAGCTCCTGATATTCACCGGACTCCAGACGCATCACCCGGTCCAGCTCGATCTGGTTGTCCGCAACGCTGCAGCCGGTGACGAACACCCCCTCCTGCCGGTATTCCTTCAGCAGCCGGCCGGAGGCATCGCTGATGCATACCTTGTACATGGGAAAAAGTACCCTGCCGGCGCTGTCCCGCACCACATCCTTCAGATAGGCCATGCCGTATATGATGTCCTCGCCGATGAAACCCAGAGGCCGGATGGCCTCGCCCTCCTCCGCATATAGGATGCCTGCGGCATCATTCCCGAAATTCCTGATCCGTATGGCACTGCTGCCGTAGAGGTCCTCACCCTCCGGCCATATAGCGATCTTATGATTATCAGAGACCTGCAGGCTGCCGTCCTGCGCTATTTCCAGCAGAGGGGCACAGGTTCTGGCAACCATGTCGATGCCGTACACGGCTCCGTTCAGCAGAAGATAGAGCTTCTGTTCCCGGTTCAGATAAAGCAGCTCCTCCATCTGGGCCGCCAGCAGCGCATAGGATCTGTCATAGGGGATGTAGAGCAGCTCCTCCACCGTGTTCTGGGCGCCGTTATAGGTATAGATCTGGATTCCAATCTCGCCCTCATGTCTGCCCCGGTTCATATATCCGTAGACGGCAAACTGCACGTTGCCGCCCTCCACCACATCCAGTATCCTGATGCTATGATGGTCGTATAGAGTCCTAACGTCTCCGTTGTCTTCATCGTAGAAGGAAAAGATGACCGTCAGCTTATTGGTTACCACGTCATAGCTGAACAGCCTGTTTGCCACCTCAAATACCACTATATTTCCGTCGTCGCTCTCCATCATGGGCACGTCAGATCCTGCGATGCCCAGCAGGAGCTTGTCGTTGGCGCACATCTGCTCTGCGTCCGGTATCTGGGTCATAGTGCGCTCATAGTCCAGCAGGTACATCAGCTCGCCCGTATAGCGGACACGGTAATATTCTTCCACCATATAGTAAACTGTATTCTCCTCCGATGTGGAGACGACAAAATTCATCAATAGGGATGCCGTCTGGGGTGCTATCTCCGTCAGGCGGATCCGGGGAGACTGTACCTCTGTCACGTCCAGATCTCCCCATGTGATCTGACGAAAGCTGCTGTGTATATTCACTTTATGGAAGGAAGTATTGTCTTCTAGTCGCCCGTCTGTCTCCAGATAGGGAACCAGCTCTCTGGCTGCCTCCCGGTCATAGAGCTTTTCATGGAAATTCAAGCAGAAATCCAGCTTTTCCTGCGCATACAAGGTATCGCTCCACACAATTCTGGTGTAGTAAGCGGCACGCTTGTCCCCGGAAAAGTCGAGAAACAAGGTCAGCGAATATTCTCTGTCCTTCTCCAGAAGATCCTTCAGGACAATATCGCCCTGAATCTCCTCCCTTCCGCTCCACAGCCACTTCACGTCAGCGCTTTCGATCAGTCTGTCACCGTCCGGGCTTCTCACCTCCAGGGACACGCCCGTCACCTCCTGCCCGAAGGTGTTCACCGTGAAGCCGATATTCCTTCCCTCTCCCAGTACCGTCACAGTTTCTCTCTGAAAGGCTATGTCCATTGGACTGTAATATCCATGAAGCTGGTTGTACTCGGTCCCCTCCGTCCTCATGGTGACGACAGGAAGGGAAGCAGGAGACATTTCCATGGTTAGATTGTCATGGCCTCTGTTCATGATTTTGCTCACCACGATCAGCGCTGCCAGAAATACTGTAAAAAAAACAGAAAGTTTGATTGCGACTTTTTTCATGCTCCCGCTTCCCGCCCTCCTTTCTGAGTATAGGCTTCCGCCTGTCGGCTGAATAGCCGTTTCAGTCCAGTATACGCTTCCGCCCACCCGCTGGGCATGCGTTTCAATCCAGCAGACGCTTCAGCGCAGGATCCACCTGCAGAAGCTCCATGGCCCTGTCAAGGGAGCCCGCATCCTGCACCGGGCGCATCCTGCGGCTGCGCACCGCCCGGATCATCAGGTTCTTCGGCGTATGTTCCATATCGATGAACTCCAGTATCTGTGTGTCGTAGCCGTGCCGTTCCAGAAGGCCCGCCCTGAGGGCATCCGTGACCAGCGCCGCTACACGCTCCTTGATCAGGCCGTACTTCAAGATCGCCTTAAGCTCCTCGCAGCGCATCTGGCCGTTCAGCTCATGCTGACAGCAGGGCACCGCCATGATAACGGCGGCCCCCCACCTCACAGCCTTCTCCAGCGCATAGTCCGTGGCCTTGTCGCAGGCATGAAGAGAGACCACCATGTCCACCTGCTCTTCTCCCTGAAAGCTGCTGATGTCCCCCTCCTGAAAATCCAGCCCCTCGTATCCGAGCCTTCCGGCCAGTTCATTGCAGTGCCTTATCACATCCGCCTTCAGATCCAGCCCCGTCACCCGGACGGCCCTGTGCTGCAGCTCATGAAGATAATAGTACATTGCAAAGGTGAGATAAGACTTCCCGCAGCCGAAATCGATGATCCTGATCGTCCTGTCCATAGGAAGCTTATCCAGAATATCCTCTATAAATTCCAGATACCGATTGATCTGGCGAAATTTGTCGTATTTTGTCTTGGTGACTCTCCCGTCCGGCAGCTGCACTCCCAGATCCACCAGAAAGTCCACCGGACGGCCCTCCGGCAGAATGTAGCGCCTCGAACGGTCATGGGACATGTCTTCGGCACATCCCGCTCCCTCCGGCCCTCCGGCGTTTTTCTGCGCCGCTCTCCGCCTGCGCTTAAGGGACACGGAGCCCTTCTTTCCCACCAGCACGGTGGCCTCCTCCTGCCTGCTTACCACCTGTGCCTGCCGGAACAGCCCTTCCATGTGCTCCGTCAGCCGTTCCAGCATCTCTTCTCCGGTGCAGTTTTTATGGAAGACCTGCGTCCCCCGGTACAGAGTCTCCTGAAAGACCAGCTGTCCCCTGATGGTCACCGGCCGGATCTTTGCCTTAACGGCCCGCTGCGCATCCCTGGTATCGCTGGCCACTATCTGTATCAGATCCTGATTCAGGATCTCTCTGAAAAACGCTCTGAGCTCCTCCATGTCCGCACCTCTCATCCGTAAGACAGTATGACGAACTGCACATCTCCCACAGTATTCCCGAAAGACAGCATCTCATGAAAGCAGAAACGCTAGAAGCGAAAGCTCCCCCTGCAGCCTCCGTGCCGACGCTTATATACCTCGTTGAAAAGAAGCACCTGTATCATATCCTCCGCAGGCGCCTTCTCCTCCTCCTTCTCCAGCACGCTCCTCATGGACCTCGCCAGAGCCTGCAGGCTGCACCTGTCAGGATACTCGTCGTAGATCATGCTGCCCTCGTAATCGGCTTTGTCCAAAATCTCCGCAATTCTTTTCTATTATATTACTTACTACCTGGTCTCTTCTTCTTTGCTACCTTAGCACC
>CANOFQ010000265.1 GCA_947565325.1 uncultured bacterium | reverse complement strand
TGTGGCTGAGGACAGCGGTGCTTTTAATGCTGTATCAGGTTCGCATGATGACTTGAAAACAGAAAGCTTTAATATGGAGGATTTAGTGTAATAAAACGGAATGGATGTACATGGACAGACGCAAAACTCCGCAGGGATGATTGAATCAACCCTGCGGAGTAGTTTATTCCCTCACCAGTCTAATGCCCCGCTGCCGGACAGTTCATTTCCCCGTGGACAGGAAGGAGAGGCAGCTTCTTTGGGGCCTGCCGGGAATCAGGCCTGCGCCGTCGGTGTAGCCTTCCTCCCGTCCTTCCAGCTCCTTTATCAGAAGGCTGCGCAGATAGGCGATCCGCTCCTGACAGTCCCCGTCCCCTATGGCGTCATGCAGCTCCTGAGGATCTCTGTCCAGCCGGAAATACTGCTCCCGGCCAGACTGCATGAACCAGCAGTATTTGTCCGTCTCGGTGACGATGTACTGGTTTCCCAGATCGCCGCCGCTGTGCTCCCCGTGGAGGTATTCCCGGCCGGGATCCTGAAGCAGGGAGACACCGTCGATTCCCTCCGGGGACTCTGCCCCCGCCAGCTGGGTCAGGGTGGGCAGAATGTCCCGCAGCTCCGCAAGACGGCGGGAGACGGTGCCCGGCCTGGTTCCCGGAGCGCCCGCCATCAGCAGGGGAATGTGGATGCTGCCCTGATAGGGCCGGGTCTTCCGGAAGGTATAGTGATCCCCCAGCAGCTCCCCGTGGTCGGAGACGAAGAGAATCACCGTATTCTGATGGCAGCCATCGTCCTTCAGGGCATCCAGCAGCCTGCCGATCTGATTGTCCAGATGGCTGATGCAGGCATAATACCCGATCCGGGCCTGCCGCATCAGCTCCGGATCGCAGGAGCCGGTGTCTGCGTCCGTGAACCTGCCCATCCGCATCAGTCGGTCCTTGTCTGCCCAGTCCCCTATGGGCGGCGGGGTCAGATCCTTGTCCCGGTATAGGTCGAAGAAGTACTCCGGCGCATCGAAGGGGGGATGGGGGCGGACGTAGGAGGCCATGAGGAAGAAGGGCATGGAGCGGTCCCTGCGCCGCAGGAAGTCGATGGAGCGATCCGTCACCCAGTTGGTGGGGTGAAGGGCTTCCTCGTACATCCATGGGCGGGCGGTGAAGGAATTGCATTCCAGTCCCGAGTCGGTCAGATCCCTGTGTACCCCCAGCTGGCACTTCAGCCAGTAGAAATAGTCGTCGGCGATGCGCTGGTTCTCCGCATAGGGTATGCTTCCGTTACGGTAGGCGTGGAGATAGCCGTCGTGGAGCTCCACGTTGTGGAAGCCCATAAGGTTCCGCAGGGGATGCACATGCATCTTTCCCACGCACTGGGTATAATAGCCCGCCTTCGCCAGCTCTCCCGCCATGGTCACGGGGTAGCGCCAGGGCACTCTGTCCTGATAGCCCACCCGTCCGTGATGCTCCTGCTTCAGACCTGTGTGCAGGGCGCAGCGGGCCGGAATGCAGCTGGGGCAGGCCGTGTAGGCGTTTTCGTAGCGCACGCCGCTGACGGCCAGCTGATCCAGATTCGGTGTCTTCACGTCCGGGTGGCCTGCCACGCCCATGCAGTCCCCCCGCATCTGGTCCGTCATGATGAGCAGAATGTTGGGTTGTTTCTTTGTCGTATTGTCCATCAGAAATCCTCCTTGAACGTTTCGGCGGAATGGAAATTTATTCCCTTTTCTTCTCCTTGTTGCGTCTTGTCAACGCTATGACCAGCATAGCAATTCCCCCGCATTGCCAAATAGTGCCCATTCAGTATTTTTTACCACAAAGAACCATAATGGCGATAAAAAAATCCATATAATTGCCAAAATCCAAATGCCTTTATAACGCATGGCTATTTCTCTCCCGAATTTCAGCTCCTATATTGATTATAAGATATTTTTGGATCGCCCGCAATGTATATTTATTCAGCCGTCTAAATTTATCCGTCTAAATTGATCACGACAAATTGATTACAGAAAAGAATCATATCGACAAAATAATTACGGCAGAAAATCATATATGTGACAATAGAAAACTGCAAAAAATAGAAACGGATCGCCAGTTAGTTCGTTGCCATTTGCTGCGAAATAAAATATAATACTTGTATGGATGGAGAATTTGTAGGGACAGATCAGGGATCTGGAGCACAGAGGAGGAAACGGAATGATTTACACAGTCACCTTTAACCCATCGCTGGACTATATTGTTGACGTGGAAAACTTCAGGCTGGGGCTGACCAACAGGACCAGCTCCGAGCTGCTGCTTCCGGGCGGCAAGGGACTGAATGTGTCCATGGTTCTGGGCAATCTGGGGATCGAGAGCGTGGCGCTGGGATTCGCAGCGGGGTTCACGGGAAAGGAGATCGTGGGCCGGGTGGAGGAGATGGGAGTGAAGGCTGACTTCATCTTTCTGGAAAAGGGCTTTTCCAGAATCAATCTGAAGCTGAGGTCCATTGAGGGCACGGAGATCAACGGCTGCGGTCCCCTGATCGGGGAGGCTGCGGTGGGAGAGCTGATGAAAAAGCTGGACAAGCTGGGGAAGGGGGACGTGCTGGTGCTGGCGGGCAGCATTCCCGGCTCCATGCCGGACGACTTGTATGGAGGGATACTGGAAAGACTTTCCGGCCGGGGCGTGATGGCCGTGGTGGACGCCGCCGGGGCGCTGCTGGTAAAGACGCTGAAGTACCGTCCCTTTTTGATAAAGCCTAATCTCCACGAGCTGGGGGAGATCTTCGGGACAGTGCCGGAAACCAGGGAGGAGGCCCTGACCTACGGGGGAAGGCTGAGAGAAATGGGGGCGGAGAACGTGCTGGTCTCCATGGGGGGAGCAGGAGCCGTGCTGGCCGCAGGGGACGGCAGCGTTTATATGGCCGCTGCGCCAAAGGGACAGACGGTCAATACGGTGGGAGCCGGGGATTCCATGGTGGCCGGGTTTCTGGCAGGCTGGATGGAGAGCCGGGATTATGAACGGGCATTCCACATGGGGCTTGCCGCAGGAAGCGCCAGCGCATTTTCCCGGTGGCTGGCCACGAGGGAGGAGATTCTGGCGGTATATGGGCAGATGTGGCCCTAGAGCCTCGAAGCAGGTTATGGCCTTTGGATGCTACTGTAAAAGCGATGTGGCCAAGTGAATATAGGGAAAGGCAAAAAAGGAAAAGGCAACAGGCAACAGGAAAAGGCAACAGGCAGCAGCAAAAAGCAACAGGCAGCAGAAAAAAGCAATAGGCAACAGAAAAAAGCAACAGGCAACAGAAAAAAGGCAACAGCAAAAAGCAACAGGCAGCAGCAAAAAGCAACAGACAACAGCAAAGGCAAAAGAGAAGAAAGAAAAGAAGGAAAAGAAACAAGATAAATAAAAGAAACAAGATAAATAAAAGAAACAAGATAAATAAAAGAAACAAGATAAATAAAAGAAACAAAAGAAAAGCAAGGGAGGGGCTGTCATGAGCATCAGAAGAAAAATCATTGATTATTCCAGAGGGATCAACATGGAGCATCTCTGGCGGCTGTATACAAGGCAGAAGAGGGCGAAGAATAAGCTTTTGAGGGACATCCTCACCTTTCGGATGAGCAGGTGTGCCTACAAGCACGGCGGCTATGTCGGGCCTGATGCGGAGATCAAGGGAATGCCGGAATTCCCTCATGGGCTGCAGGGAATTTTCATATCACGGTATGCCACGGTGGGAGAAAACTGCTGGATCTATCAGAACGTGACCATCGGAGAGGTGAACAAAAAGGCTCCCATGATAGGAGACAACTGCCTCATTGGCGCAGGAGCCATCATCATCGGCGGCATAAAGATAGGGAATAACGTAAGGATCGGCGCAGGGGCGGTGGTGAACCGGGACGTGCCGGAGGGCTGCACGGTGGTGGCCCAGCCCGCACGAATCATTGAGAGGGAGAGGAAATAAAGGAAAAACAAAAGTATTATAAAATTGACTTCTTGACAAATGAATCGTCATATTGTACAATACTATATGGGTTTTGTTTTGCATCAAGGTAATTTTGACAAGCTTCAGAGGATATAGGTCAGGAGAGACTGAGAGACTGAGAGCGTGAGGTCAGAAAGGCGCAAGGACGCTGAGGAGCGAAGAGGCCAGGATGCAGAGGGCCAGATAGGCGGAACAGTATGCAGAGGGCTTGAGGCAATGGAGGAAGGGCCGACTGGCGGCGGTCAAGGTACGAAGATGGGAACGGAAGTGCTGAACATACAGAGGGCGCAGGGAGGGAAAGGAATGTGGGAAGAGAATGTTCATGACAGAACCGAGGCTACAGAGATAGAGCCGCCCAAGGATGCGGCAAAAGAAACTGATTTCGGAAACGAGCCCGAAGCAAAACCGCAGCTGGAAACCGAAAACGGGCCCGAAGCAAAACCGCAGCTGAAAGCGGAAAACGGGCCTGAAGTAAAGGCGCAGCCAGAGGGCGGAAGGCCGCCTGAAGCAGAACCGCAGCCGGAGGCAGGAAGCCGGCCCGAAGCGGAAAGCGACACCCTGACGGCGGGGGCGGAGGGCGGCTCCGAGAACAATGGGGGGAGCGCTCCCCGGGGAGACGGACGCATTCTGGAGAGCCTTGCGGAGATCGGGGATCGACTGTCCGGGCAGCAGGACTCCATGGCCAAGATGCAGACCGAGATCCGGGAGATGCACAGACTGTACCACAATGAATTTGCAGGACGGCTTAAGACCATGCAGGAGGAACTGGAGGAGTACCATGAAATAGACAGGGGACGGGTGTTCGACGATATCCTCAGGGAGATCGCCAGAATCTATTCCGATAATGAAGGGCGGAACAAACAGATTTGTTAGTTATGGGAGCAGATGACGAAAGTATTATACATGCGGAAAGATC
>CANOFQ010000264.1 GCA_947565325.1 uncultured bacterium | reverse complement strand
CTGAATGAACATCCTGCACAGCGGAATGGGAAGCTGATAGATCAGACGGCCGATCCCCAGCTCGCTGTATGCGATGATCTCCCTCTCAGTGAAAAAGATCTTCCCAACGTCAAGGGCCATCTTCGCCTCCTTATAGGAACGGCTCACCTCCTTGATCTCCTGAACCACTGTTCCATAAGCGATCCTGACGTCCCTGATGCCCTCCTTCTTCAAAAAAATCCACAGCTGTCTGACAGCCTTGTCTATCTCCTTCAAGGTGTCCCCTTCCGACAGCTCCTTCACCACAATCACGCTGGTCTCGTCCACCTCCGTGGCGAAGTCCCTGCTGCTGCCACTGAAATAAGACCGGGTCAGCTCCAGAATGTTGCTGTCCCGCCCCCTGCCGGACTCCATCACGATGACCACCCGGGGAACATCGGTCTGGATATGCAGCTTCTTGGATCTGTTATAAATGTCCACCAGAAGCAGATTGTCCAGCAACAGGTTCTTGATAAAATTATCCTTGTCAAAACGCTCCTTATAGGCCACAAGCAGATTCTGGATCTGAAAAGCCGCCATCTTTCCAACTACATACACATCATCCTCAGTTCCGCCCGCCACAAGGATATATTCCAGCTGCTGTTCGTCGTAGATCTTGAAAAACTGATACCCTTGTATCACCTGTGAATCCGCAGGGGAGGCGATGAATTCCGCCACGCCCTGAATATTGCCGGACATATCCGTCGTAGCGGCCGCCTCTTTTCCATCCACGTCCATGACGCAGAATTCCACCCGCGTAATGCTCTTGAGCCCATCGATCGTGTTCTGCAGAATCTGATTTGATATCATAGAATACCTCTCTCTCTTCGCTGTACAATCTGGATTTTCGTCAAGAATGCTTTCTGATACCGTTACTGACTGTAAAAAGAAATTATATACTTCAAATTTACAGAAAATCCGTTCAAAAAGCAATAGGATTCTATGAATTTTCACAAAAAAACCGCCTGAAGCACATTCCTCAGGCAGCTTTCAGTTCCAAACACCCCCGTCAGATGCGCATGTCGAAATTTGCGCCCAGATCAGGGTTCACGCTCAGCTCCATGGCGGCAGCATCCATCATCTCCACCATTCTGTCCCCGAGCACCTTGCTGGTGTCCATAGCCTTATTCAGCACTGCCACGCTGACCCGGGACTGCAGCGAAACATTCGCCAGCGCCGTTGACAGACCTGCAATATCCATCTCAAACGCACCTCCTCTACAAGCTACATGCTCCCTCCTCAACGGATTCTATTGTAGCACAACCATCTGCCTTTTACCAGCGGTTCAAAAAAATTTCTTATTTCTTAATAATCCTGCGGATGACCTTCTCGCCGATCTCTATCTTTCCTTCCTTCAGCAGCCGTCCCACTGCCCGCTTGAACTCATTCTTGCTCATGCCCGTCTCTCTCCGGATGATCTCCGGGGAAGCCTTGTCATTGAAGGGCAGGGCACCGGCATAGCTGTCTATGATGGAGAGCAGCTCCTCTGCGTCCTTGTCCATCTGCAGATACGCCTTCTCACGGATGCTCAGGGACAGCTTGCCGTCCTCCCGCACCTGGATCACCCGGGCGCTGACGTCCGCTCCCAGCTCCACTTTGCCGTACAGCTCCCTCTGGGGAATCAGCCCGGAGTACAGATTGTCCACCGCCACGAAGGCCCCGAAATTATCGCTGATCTCGTAAACCCGTCCCGTCACCCGGTCATCCTTCTTATAAGGGCTGTCCGTCCGCAGGCTGTCGTACACGTTCATGGTTGCGCAGAGCCGGTCGCTCTTGTCGATATAGAGAGACACCAGCACCCTGTCCCCCTCACGGACCTTTCCTCTCTGCTGCTTGAAGGGAAGAAGCAGATCCTTTTCCAGCCCCCAGTCCAGAAACGCCCCGATCTGTCCCGTCTCCGCCACGGTCAGCTCCGCCACCTCTCCCATCTTAAGCTTCGGCTCCCGCACCGTCGCTATCATCCGGTCCTTGGAATCCCGGTAGACGAAAACCGACAGTATATCTCCGGGCCTGCTGCCTTCCGGCACCTGCTTTCCCGGCAGGAGAACCCTGTCCTCCCCGTCCTCCTCCGGCTCGGCCAGATATACCCCGAACTCCACCGTCTTTACGATCTCAAGCTCCTGCTTCTCACCCAATCGAATCATCCTCGTATCCTCCCTTCCCTCTAAGCCCGCCTCTGTCTCATTTTCCTGCGGCTCCTATGCCTGCCGCTGCAGCGGGGCTCATCCGCAGGAATTCCGTCACCGCAAACGGCTTCCCCTGCCCATCCTCCAGCGAAACCACTGTCCTCTCCCCTTCCGCCGCCACTCTGGGCACCAGCACATCGTCCAGAAACGCCTGCCTTTTATACTCCGCCCGGACCTGCCCTACCTCGAAGTCCTCCGGCAGGCAGTCCATGGCCATACTGATGAACTGCTGATTGTTCACATGATGATTTGTGTCCAGATGGTGCTTGCGCACCGTCACCGGCTCTCTGGTCTCCCCGCCCTCGGGAAAGCTTATCTTCCGGGAAGCGTATTCCATGTCCAGCTTCTCTCCCAGCCGATATCCCTGCAGCATCTCATCCGGCACCGCCACGGGCTTCCCGGTGTCCACGTTCAGAAGGCTCCACAGAGAATTGGCCTTCGCCACGTACCCGCCCCTCTCATCCAGCATAGCGAAGTTTCGGTATCCCAGAAATCCCCTCATATCATAGGGCTGGGTTCCGATGGTCACTCTCTCGCACAGACCCGGATAGCGGCTCACTGCAATCTGCCAGGCAGACAGCACCCACACCAGATGCCGCCACCTCATATATTCCACCCCCAGTCCCAGGTCCTCTGACTGGAAGGTGGAGCTGTCCTGAAAATAATTGATAAGGGAAGCCATGGTAAGCTTCCCTCTGCTGTCAGTCTCACTGTACCTGATTCTGCTTTCAAAGGTATACATTCAGCTGCCTCCTCATCTGTTCACAAGCCGCATGATGTCCTCCCCGAACATCTGCCACAGAATCATCCCGATCCACAGAAGGGTGTAAAGGATCATGCCCACGTTCAGGAATACGGTGCTGAACCGCTTCCCCTTGGGCAGCGTCACCGTGCCTCTGTTCAAGACGAACTTCTTCTTCACGAGGAACACGATGAGCAGCACCCCTCCTGCGATCATGATGCCGAAAACAAAGATCACGAAGAGGATGTATGCGATCCATCCCACAAGATGATCCATCATATAAGACATCATCGCCTCTATGTCGCCCTCTGCCAGCACCGCCATATATTGGTCCAGGTCGATCATCTCCAGCAGCTGGGTGCTGACCAGTCCGCCCATGAAATTGAACATCATGTGCAGTGCGATGGTGATCTTCAGCTTTCCCGTCTTTACATACAGAAACGCCAGAAATGTCCCCAGCGTGAAGGCATACATGAACTGGTTCAGATTACCGTGGAACAAGCCGAACATAAGGCCCGATATCAGTATGGCCACTCCCTGCCCGTACCGGACGGTCCGGTCCACGATCAGCTTCCGGAACACATACTCCTCCATGATGGGCGCACATATGACCATATAGAGCAGCACCATCCACGTGTCCACAGCCGTGGCTACATTCATGATCTCGTTCTGCACCAGACTCCCCTTCAGGGCGCCGATGATCCATGTCATCACATTTCCCAGGATATTGGAAATATATGCAATGGCAAAGCACAGGATGGCCGCCACGATAAAGCTGCCCGCCTTCATGGAATGCTTCTCCACCTTCTCCGCAGGCACCTGACGCACCAGAAGGATCAGCACCGGCAGCCCTATGAGGTACATGGGCAGAACCGACAGCATCAGATTGATATTTGCGTCCCACGCCCATTCCGGCTTCAGCAGATAGACCGCCGAGGCGGCAAACTGCACTGCAAAGATCACCACGGCCCCCAAGAAGAACATCAGGCCCAGCTTTGAAAAATGCTTTCTGGCCGCCTTCACCTCTTCCTCCGGGCTGGGCCTGCGAACCGCAGGCTGCCCCCACGGATCCATTCCCCCGCCCGGCTGTCCATATCCCATGTAGCCGCTGTTCATCCCCGCAACCGCCTGACCGCTGTTTCTCGTATAGCCGTTCCCCTGCGCTGCGCCGCCGGTCTGCTCCCCGCTTCCTATATAGCCGTTCGTTCCGTCCATATCCAAAACCTCCGCCCTGTCGGAGGATCCACAAAAAATCCTCCGATTGTCATGCCTCTATCTTATCACGCATACCGCAAATGCGCAAGCATCAACCGAAGGATCACTTCACTATTCCTTACCGTATCCATAATTTTACTATCATCCTTAACCGCTGCTGTCGGACCACGTTTCTCCGCTGCTGCTTTCAATGCCGCCTTTAACGAATTAGGTTCTACGCAGGGGGTCAGCCGCCCCTCCACATTACGTTCAAGGACGTCCATACATTTTTCCGGCAAGATGATCATCTGTTCAACTTTCAGTTCCACCAGCAGTGTAACAAAAATGTTCTTCTCCAGAGGATTCAGTCTCACGATATCTGTAAAATCCAATTCTCCGATTGCGCCATTCGATTCCTCCCATGAAAGCCATTTTTCAAAAAAATCAGCCCTTCTTTCTCAAAGTCATCAGCCACCTATGCGCCAATATGTAAACATGGCACACATTATGCCAAATACGGAATAAGCTCTGCTCCGATCTGTGAAGCTATTTCCTTCGCAACGGCTTCTGCATTGCCTGACCAATCGGATTAACCCCAATCGGATAACTGCCAAAAAATGCTTGCGGCACTTTGGAGATTGTGGTATATTAAACATAAAGAAGGACATCTGCGTCAACAGATGCCCTTCTTTATGTTTAATATACCACAATCTCC